>NZ_JACJOY010000025.1:0-73732 GCF_014695815.1 Trichocoleus sp. FACHB-6 | reverse complement strand
AGAACTTTAACTAATGCGACTGCCAAGGTTAATCTTTGTTTTATTCGCTTGATGATTAAGAGGCTTGCAGCACCTTCTTAGATATCAAACTTAGATGTCAAATGGGTTCTATAAATGAACAATAGGCGATCGCACTACCTGACCTTGACTCCATAGAGAAAGAGGCGATTATTTGTTTGATTCGTAGGATATATTCTTGAAATATGCCACTTTCTTGTAAATTGGCTTACGCCCTATCCTATTTGCCCATTTCGATAAATTATTATGGAAACTCTAGCGCCAATTTTGGAGCAATCGGACGGAGAAATTAGTTTTCTGGTTGATGATGTCCAGGTATGCCAAGATATCATTCCCGTTAGCGAGGCTTGGAGTAAATTTGAGGAGCGATTAGGTTCTCCATTATTAGCATTCAGCCACAGTACCTCATTTGAAGTCATTCAGGAATCAGGGAATCATCCCCTAGTCACGGCTGTTCATATGGCCCACAGCGAACATCGACCCCTGTTGCTGACTCCAGATGCAATTTGGCTGACGATTGCCCAAGGGTTTGCACAACACATCAATAATAATGCCGAAGAGTTGCGATCGCGTTTTGTGGGTCATTCAGGCAAGCTGGAGTTAAAGGTTGAGACCCAGAAACTCGATCAACCGAATGACTGGGCTGAAGTGATTGAAAAATGGTCAGAACGCATTCGTCACAATGTTAAGCCCGATATTCACTCACTCATGGTGTGCAACTTCAGCACCACTACATCCATCATCCAAACAGCAAGTCAGGTGGTGATGATGGATGCATTCCAGCAGTATTTTGATTATATGCTCTATGCCATTTGCGGCATTCCTGGGATTACAGTGCGCGGAACAGAAGCCGACTGGCGCAGTATCCGACACCGGGTTGAAGCGATCGCTGCTTACGATCTGGGTTGGTGGACAGAACGGCTGTTGCCAATTTGTGATGCTTTGATTGACACCGTTGCTGGTAGACCTCCACTGAAATTTTGGCAGCAGATTTACAAACCAAAGGAGATATACGGTGGAGAGGTGATTACAGGATGGTTAGCCGATCTATTTCCCTACATTAATCACTCCGTCACCCATGCGCCTACGCAAAAAAATCCGATTCTAGATATCCCTCGTGCAGAACTCACGGTCGAGGACGGAATCTCACCAACAGTATTGCCTACTGGACTCTCTAAAGCACCAATCGCACTCGTTACCCCGCAAGGAAAAGGTGATTTAGAAGTGGTTGCAGGCTTTATTGGAGTTCGGCAACAAGATGGCTATCTCCAACCGGAAATCGGCTGGGCAGTACGGAAGCAAGATCGATTTCTCAAGTTGCTAACCATCCTAGAGCAAAAACCTAGTATGCGATCGCCGATTAATTGGTCAGAGACTCCAAGCCAACCTGAAATGCCAAAGGAACTGATTCAACTCCACAGCCATTTCGACGGTGGCACAATTGTTGGTCAAAGCAAATATCCTTGGCACATTCGGGCATTACAGGACTATACTTATCACGAGTTGAAAGGTACTTCCAAACAGTTCACTGCTTTTATCGATATTGAGGGCGATCGCTGCATTGCGTATAGCTATGTATACCGTCGCCGAAGGAGTCAAGATGATAGAAATCGCCTTTTGGAATGGTGGGTGATTGTAGGCAAACCCGTTTGGGAAGGAACCGATCCAATGTTTGGGCAAGAAGTTTGGACATTCACAACCGAAGACGTAAAGGTAATTGCCAACGGAATTCCGCAACTGTTGGAACGGATCGCGAAAGCGAATGGACAATACTACTTTGACGATCCTGACTTCCAACCAGATGATTCATTGTCGGCATCCAGATAGTTTTAGCATCTGATTCAATGGCATCACTTACTCTGATAAGTGCGATCGCGCATTCGCCTAAGCAGCCCCATTCCCCGCAGACAAAGGCAATTTCACAAGTGCTACGATCGCCAGTAAATGCGCTCAATTGACATACCCTGTGTCCACATCCATACCATCTGATACACTGAATACCCAAACCATTGCGGCAGTACCAACAGAACCCGTTTGGCGTTTGAGTGTTGAGCAGTATCACCAGATGATTCGTCTTGGCATCCTGAGCGACGACGATCCGGTAGAGCTGCTGGATGGATGGTTGGTCTACAAAATGCCGAAAAATCCGCCCCATCGTGCGACTACCAAACTGACTCGAAATGCTTTAGAAGCCGTCATTCCTGAAGGCTGGTACGTCGATACCCAAGAACCTATCACCCTAACAGATAGTGAGCCAGAGCCAGATGTGGTGGTCGTTCGGGGAAATACCCGCGACTACCTCGATCGTCATCCCGGTGCTGCTGACATCGCCCTAATTATTGAAGTTGCCGACTCTACCCTAGAGCGCGATCGCACCTCAAAACAGCGTCTCTACGCTCGTGCTGGAATTCCGATTTACTGGATTATCAACCTCCCAGAAAAGCAGATTGAGGTCTACACCGAGCCGGTTGTGGCTGAGGAATCCATCTATCAGCGTCGTCAAGATTATCAACTGTCTGATGAAGTGCCTGTTGCGATCGCAGGGCAAATAGTCAGCCGTTTATCTGTGCTGGACTTGCTTCCTTAAGTGCTGGTTGGGTTTAAATATGCTTGCCCGCGTAGGCTGTACTGAACGTTTGTGAACTTCAGAATTTTCTGTAGCATTGTATGGCTTAGGATGACAAGTTTTGCTTCTCAACCTATTCCACAAGTAATGGCGATCGCATTCCCAGCAAGGTCATTATCCACAATTGTTCGCAGCCTAGGAAGCGCGATCGCTTCCTAAATTGCTAACACAGGGAAAACAGTCGTTGACATTAGGGTATCAATATCACTAAGGATATGTTGGGGTTCATGCTTCAACCTAACCTACGGTCTTATGCCTTTCTGAAGAGTATAGTCGTTCTTAAATGAGTATCGGTATAATTATGTATAGTACAAAATTACTAATTATTATTGGAGTATATCTTAATGGCACTTGACAAAAATAGATTCCTTCAAAACATCAAACAAACTTTAGAAAAGCGCAGTGGCTCCATGTGTTCAAATCCATACTGCCAAGCACATACTAGCGGGCCACACTCAGATGATGAAAAGTCAGTAAATATCGGTGAAGCTGCACATATTAGGGGAGCTAATCCAGGCTCAGCCAGATATCGTTTGGATATGACTCCAGCAGAGAGGAGCAATATTACTAACGGTATTTGGTTATGTCGCAAGTGTGCGAAGTTGATAGATTCAGATGAGAAAAAATATACAGTCGAGTTATTATATGGCTGGAAAAGGAATCATGAGTTTCAGGTAGAGCGCAAGCTGAATGGTACTGGATGGCAAAGAGAAATAATTGATTTAAATCTAAAACCTTTTGAAAATGAGAGTGCTGCATCCAGACAGATAGCCATTGATAAGCCAGAATTTTGGGAATATTTATTAACAGTTGAATTGCTTAGAGCCAAGATAAGTTCAATTAAAAAAGATTTTTACGATTTGAAAAGAGGATTAATATATCGTCCTTCTGTAATTCAGGATGAAATACATTTCATAATATGGTTTAGGCAAAAACTGCACGATTTACAAGCCCTGATCAAGCTGTTTATGGTTGCATCTACAGAAGACCTTGTTGCTTCGTGGGGTAAACCTGGAGAACCAGGGGATGCTTTAGAAATTAAGCGTGCCGTAGATAAGATAGCTTTTGGATGCCATAATTTATTGGATTGGGAAATAGATGTTCATTTTACTATCTTTCCTGAACAGTTGGAATCTATAAAAGAAAAAATGGAGGGATGGACAGAGCATTTTCTTCTTGAAATCGATCGCATTCCACGGGAAATATCACAGGTGTTTGACAATCCAAAGCCTGAAGGAACAATTACAATTAATTTAGTTTTTGAACCACCTAAAAATATTCAAATAGTTGCAGCCGACGTTGAGCAAGCCTATCTAAAAACTTAAACTGAATTTGAGATAAAGGTATGTGTGAGTTAGCAGAGTGGGCAGTACCCACCACAACCTCTGATTGGTCATACTGTGATCGCTGCTAAAACTTCACGTTAAAACGATTCAAAAAATGAGCAGTCCTTAGCTTGACTATATTGATGTTTTGTGTACGTGTAGAGTAAGCAGGTTGGTAGAGGATGAGTGGAGGTGCGAACTGACAAGTCAGCGCAACGCGATCGCTTACAAGCGCACAGGTGTAAGTGTCATTTTATTTGGGACAAATTTGTTTTGGCTAAAATTTAGATAGGCGCTGTTTAAAAAAAGTAGCGATCGCCCTAACAGTCAATGTTCCACCAGGTAAGGCTTGAAAGTTGCTCTTAACAGCTCAAACTCAACAAAAACCGAGATGGTAGCTACCTTTCGGTATGAGAATCTATAAAACCATTTGATTATCCACAAAAGCATTTTTAACCGAGTTGTTTATGCCCGCAGTACATTTACCACCTGGCCCTAAAGCTCATTTCCTTGTGGGTCATCTTCCAGAAATTAATCGAGATCCGCTTAAGTTCTTCAGCCAATGTGCTAGAGAGTATGGTGATCTTGTTCGCTGGCAGTTTGGGCCATTTCCAGCTTTTTTAGCGAACCACCCCGACTTGATCGAGCAAGTGTTGGTCACTCAATACCCCAACTTTGTTAAAAGTAGCGTATACCGACGCGGATTGCGCGTTGTAGGCAATGGCTTATTAACCAGTGAAGGGGACTTTTGGCAGCGCCAACGCCGTCTGGTTCAACCAGCTTTTCATCAGGAACGAATTTTCGCCTATGGAAAGGTAATGGTTGACTATACTGAGCAATTAATTGACCAATGGCCCGATGGCGAAATCCGCGATATTCATCAAGATATGATGTTGCTGACCGAAGAAATTGTGTCGAAAACACTATTTGATGTTGATATTAAAGATGAAGCGGAAGGGGTGCAGGCGGCGCTAAATGCAGTGATGGATTTCAATGCCAATCTTGCTAATCAATATTTCCTTCCTGGTTGGATGCCTACTCCTAGTAACTTACGCTACCAACGAGCAATTAAACAATTAGATGCGATTGTCTATCGTATTATTAACGAGCGCCGAGCTAGCGGTAAGGACACAGGCGATTTACTTTCTCTATTGCTTCAAGTGCGGGATGAATCTGATGGAACTGGGATGAGCGATCGCCAAGTGCGAGATGAGGCAATGACTCTATTTTTGGCGGGTCATGAAACGACTGCGAACGCCATGACATGGACATGGTTTCTACTTGCACAACACCCAGAAGTAGAAGCGAAATTGCAAGAGGAATTGAAGACGGTGTTGGGCGATCGCGCACCCACGGTTGCCGATTTACGTCAGTTGCCTTACACAGAGCGAGTGGTGTTGGAATCCATGCGACTGTATCCGCCGGTGTGGGGAATGAGCCGACGTGCTGTAGAAGACTGCGTTCTGGGCGGGTATGAGGTAAAGGCAGGTACAACTGTGTTTATCAATCAGTGGGCGATGCACCGAGATCCTCGCTTCTTTGAAAATCCCGAAGTTTTCCACCCGGATCGTTGGGCAGATAATTTGATTAAGAAGTTGCCCACCTTTGCCTATTTTCCCTTTGGTGGCGGGTCGCGAATCTGCATTGGCAAGGCATTTGCCATGATGGAGGCAAGTTTACTGCTGGCAGCGATCGCGCAAAAGTTTCGCCTGACGCTACAACAAGAGTATCCGGTGGTGCTGCAACCCTCGTTAACACTCCGCCCAAAACATGGGATGAAGATGTTGGTGACTCAGCGATAAGCGATCGCTTCCTAGGCTATTAACTCTGTCTTTCTATCGAGCGCTTTCTCTCCCTAGGTGGATTAGGCAAATCGTAACTCTTCACTACAATCCCAGTACATTGAACCGTAGAAAGCATCAGAAATTAAATCAAGGTAAAAAAACAGAATGAGAATTTTCTTTTGGGTAACTTTGTCTTTTGTCGCTGTTGGCGCGATCGCGCTTCTTCTCCAACCGATTATTGATGTTCATTAATTTAGGTTTGCTTTCCAACAAAAAAAACAGTCGATAGTTCACTTTAGCCCTTGCAATATAAGGGCTAAAATTTATCTATTCTTCTATTTCAAAGCCTTACCTTAATAAGTTTGGTTTTGTTAATTGCTATTGCTTACCTAATTCTGAGAGAAGGCTACCGCCATACTGTCCACAGGAAAGCTAACCTGGTACTTTACGTTAGCAGCGGGAGTATGTCAAGCGACTATATCAAAATACTTCCAAGGCAGGTGAAACCCAGCAATTAGCTTTCATCACCGGATTAAAATCACGGAGTTTTCAGCATTTTTCTTATATTTTTGTTAGAATGAGTTTCTGCCAGTACATTCCGGTCTGTTGCTGGCGCATTGGAAAAAAGCTCATTTAAGCCATCCAACTGAACCACAAATTTCTTGCTCTTAGACTGGCCCCAGGCACTTGATTTGGGATAGGGGCATTACTAGGAGCGATCGCATTCATGACATTTGATAACCTCGGTCTTTCGACAGACCTGCTTCGTGCTGTTGCTGACTCTGGCTACACTGAACCAACCCCCATTCAGCAGCAAGCAATTCCCGCAATCCTGAAAGGACAAGACATTTTCGCCAGCGCCCAAACTGGAACGGGCAAGACTGCTGGTTTTACCCTGCCGCTACTGCAACTCCTGGGTACCACCAAGAGCAAGCAGGTGCATCGCACGACTCGCGCCCTCATTCTCACACCTACTCGCGAACTGGCAGATCAGGTAAAAGATAGCGTCAAAACTTATGGCAAATACCTGTCGCTGAGAGCAGCAGCAATTTATGGCGGCGTGGGAATTAAGCCGCAAGTTCAAACCCTGCATCGGGGAGTTGATATTGTAGTCGCTACGCCCGGTCGGTTGCTTGACCACATTGGGCAAAAGACTGTGGATCTCTCGCAGATAGAGATATTGGTGCTGGATGAATGCGATCGGATGTTAGACATGGGCTTCATCCGCGACATCCGCAAAATTTTGGCAATTCTCCCCCCATCCCGCCAAACGCTGATGTTTTCTGCCACCTTCTCTAAACCGATCCAACAGCTTGCCAGCGGCCTGTTAAAATCTCCGACCCAAATCGAAGTTGCTCCCCGTAATACCGCCGCACAGCAGGTAGAGCAGGTGGTGCATCCGGTCGATCGCGATCGCAAGCGAGAACTGCTTTCTCATATGATTGGGTTCCACAACTGGAAACAGGTGCTAGTCTTCACCCGCACGAAACACGGAGCTAACCGTCTAGCCGAGCAACTTGCTCAAGATGGGCTGAAAAGCACTGCAATTCATGGCAACAAAAGTCAAGCAGCCCGCACCCGCGCGCTGCAAGACTTTAAGCAAGGGAAAGTGCGGGTATTAGTCGCCACTGACGTAGCATCACGGGGTCTAGATATCGATCAGCTGCCCCACGTAGTCAACTATGAACTGCCCAATGTACCAGAAGACTATGTGCATCGCATTGGTCGCACAGGTCGCGCTGGAAATGAAGGACGAGCAATTTCCCTCGTCAGCGAAGATGAATATCCATTCCTCAAAGACATCGAACGATTGCTCAATAAACCCCTTGTCAAAACTGTGGTTCCAGGCTATGAGCCAAGCGCCCCAGCCAAGGTCGTGATAGACCAGCCGAAGGGTCAGCGCACGAACCAAGGTCGCAGTAACCGAGCAAAGCCCCAGGCACCATCCGCACCCACGCGCAGCAAAAAACCTGCCTCCCCAAGTCGCGCTCGGAAAAGGCTGCACACTGTTTAAACTCCTGGCGATTGCCGCCTAGTTAAGGCAAGATACCCGACTTCTTAAAGAAGTCGGGTATCTTTTTAAGGGCTGACAATAGGGGTGCAGTGCGAAATACAGGTTTGCGATCGCTGTTGTAAGAGCTTTTGCTTCAGCAAACAGACAATTCAGCTCTTGCAGGCGCAAATCAAGGAACAGCTCCACAAACCAGGTTAATTAAGCCAAGGCTTCTACATTCTGTCGGAAGGCCATTAAGGCGTGCTTACCCTGATAGTCTTTTATAGACCAAAAAATAGAATCACATACTTCTAGTGAAACAATGGTCTTGATTTCAATATTAGTGTTGTAGCCCGCTATGTCTCCTAAGCGTCTGCCGTGGCTACCCTCACCCTGCACTTGATTGATGGTGTAGCCGCTTACGTTATTGCTTTTAAACAAATTGACAATAGCATCTTTAAGCACTGTTTCAGCAATAATGGTGAGTAGGACGGCGGATTGGACTGGGCTGGGTTCGTGAGGCATGGGGAATTCCACAGAGTAGGTTTGGGGTTATCGAGGTAGTGGAGAGGGCTTTGTTGCCAAAATCCTTACCAACGCTTCTTTTAGTTAATAATACCTTCATCTGTGCGCCATCCAGTTCTCAAACAACTTAAGTTAGGGAAGCAAGCCCCTAGATACAAAACTGCAAAATAAAGCTTAGAGAATTACTTAGGGATCAGTTGAGTATGGATAGCGCCACTCGCCTCCTGAAGATTTTGGTTGATTCGCCGATTGGTGTTGTGTCACCTGCGATCGCGCTTTTGAATCTTCCCGACTGGTGGTTAGCAGGTGGTGCGGTGCGAAATCCGGGTTAGCGATCGCTGTTTGGTAAAGAGTTTCAGCATTAAATGGCTTTCTGTAAGGATAAAATTATTGCCATCAAAAGAGCCTATTTGGAAGCGAATTTTGAGAGAAAACTCCTATAGATAGGAAGATTTAAAAGCGTTATAAAATTTTTAGAATAATGAATAATTGAGGGAGTTGAGTATGGAAAATAATCTGCTACAACGTATCACTCTTAATCCAGAAATTTGTCATGGTAAACCCTGCATTCGCGGACTTCGCTATCCGGTGGAGTTTATTCTAGAGTTACTGAGTTCTGGCATGACCATCGACGATATTCTAGAAGATTATGATGATTTGGAAGCCGCAGACATCCTTGCTGCATTGGCGTTTGCAACCCGATTGACTCAGGTTAAAAGCATTCATAGGGTAGTGCAGTGAAGTTTCTAGTCGATGCCCAATTGCCGATTCGGTTGGCGAGGGTGCTGCAAATGTCTGGTTATGATGTCATTCACACTAGAGACTTACCCCAGCAAAATGCGACGATGGATTCTGAAATTAATGCCATTTCGATGCAGCAGGAGCGAATTGTCGTGACAAAAGATCGGGATTTTTTGGACTCTTTCTTGCTTCGCCAACAACCCTACAAACTGCTTCTGGTCACGACGGGCAATATTACGAATACTGAACTGTTTGAGTTATTTGCGAAGAACTTGTCACAACTGGCTGATTTGTTTGAGCAACATTCTCTAATCGAAATTAATCGCAATGATATTATCGTCCATCAGTAGCATCAGGCGATAGGGGTTTTGATTTTAACTGGTGCGATCGCCCTCACAGAAAAACTGCCGCGATCGCGCTTTTGAATCTTCCCGACTGGTGGTTAGCTGGTGGTGCAGTGCGAAATACGGTAGAAGCGATCGCTATTTAGCAATGAGTGTCAGTTAGTCATCAACGACTTTGACATCGCCTTTTTTGATGCGCTTAGCGATCATTCCCAAGAACTCACCGCCAAGGCTACCGTCACAGCGCATCCTGACTACAAGTTCGATGTCAAAAATCAAGCGAGTTTTGCACGTTGGCGTTCCGGTCGCACACCTTACAACAGCACTGAAGATGGGGTTACTGATTGGCTGCACACGGCGACGTCCGTAGGGGTTCGGTTAGATACTCAAGGAGAATGGCAGTTGTTTACTCCTTATGGTCTGGATGATTTGTTTAATGGCATCATCCGACCGACTCCAGCGCATATAGGCAACCCGGACGCTGAGAGTAAAGCGACTTCGTTTTTACAAAAATGTCCTTGCCTGCGTCTAGCATAGAAGTGTCTGCGAGGTCAGCCAAGAAAATGCCCCAACCTGTAAAACGACAAGAATTGGAGAGTTTAGGTATTACTCTAGTTATGGATTTCTACTATCGAGCAGAACTTAGCCTTCAGGACTGCTTGAACAATATGTTCAGCCTCTTGTAAATCTTCCAAAAAACTTTTTCCATCTTTTATTTTGCCTTCATGAACTAAGGTGCTTCTAATACCATAAAGCTTGTTTAAAGTCTTTTTATATTTTTGAGACTCGAATTCATTTACTTTCAAAGTTTCAATCACTAGATTTTTTATTCTGTCTAGCAGAGAATTATCTTTGAGATGCTTTAGCCTTCCTTCGATTGATTTTACTGCTTTAAGTTCTTCTAGTTTTTCATGATTTTTATTTTGTTTGTAGTCTTCTTGATTAGCTTCCAATTCTTTGATACGTTGTTTTATCTGTTGATTCCATTCATTAACTAGCTGCCTAATTTTATCAGAATTTTCTTTTTTGTAGGCGTTTGCCAGGGTCTCTAGGATTATTATCAACATTAAAAACTTTGGTTTTGGTAATAATTGTTCATAACAACAGCTATTGTAAAGTTCTAGCGCTAGTTTTAACTCAGGACTAAGGTCTGAAATAAACATTGAGTTTTTAGATACTGTAGCTCCTTCGAGTAATGGAGAGTAAAATTGCTCAAAATCTATTTTAAATATAAAGTCTCCTAGCAAAGCGCCTATGGTAATGGGTTGCTTATCAGATGGATACACAGCAGGAAGATTAACATCAACAATCACATCACCATCACTATTTTGTATATCTTTGGTAATATTGAATCCTATGCCTCTATTTAGTAACATCCAGACTAGCCCGGCCCACAGGTGATTAAAGTATTCTTCAGCAGATTCTTTAGAATCGAATCCCTGAACTGTGATAACGTAAAAATTTTCCTTGTACTCAGGGTTCAAAATTGGGACTCCAAATGTCAACGTTAGACATTTAAGCTTTTTCTGAACAGGATAAGTTTGAGCGGGCATTTGTTGATTAGGTGATAACCAAAAAGGAAAATGAAGAGTATATTTTGATCCTAATGTAGAGTCTTCTAACTTCATAATTGAATAGACATAAATTATGTAACAGTTACCTGATATGAATTAAATTGCCTAATTATCTGTGGATGATACGCAAGTACATAAATTATTCTAATCCTAAAAGCCTTATTACACTTCCAAGTCTATAGCGGTTTTTACACGAGTGAGGCACGGAAAAATTTACTATTACCAATCTTTCCCGTTTTAAAAATGTACCTTACATAACCGAAAACCGCTATATCCAGTCCTCAGAAAAATAATGAACCCTGCTTTGAGCTTAAGTTGGGAGCGTTGAGAGGAGTTGTCGTCATCCCAGAAAATCCTGGCAGAGGTAGCCACCCTTTAAATGCTCTGATGTATGCTTTCCTCAAAGCATGGAAGTAGAACATCAAGACATGGTAGGGAATGACACAACGAGAATTGCCTTAAAAACTGAACTGTTGCAACGAGTAGAAGCATTAGGGCTACAGCAAGCCTTATTTCCATCTGATGGAGAGCCAATCGATGAAATTGTGCGACGGCTAGAAAGCATCAATCCCATCCCACAGCCACTCCACTCCGACCATCTTCCTTCTCTACTCGGTAACTGGCAATTGGTGTACGCCTCAAGAGGAACAGTTGTTACCCGTCAGCTGGCATCAATTCCAGATTTTGGGGGAGGAATAAAGATTAAACGGGTGTGGCAAAGGTTGGTTGCAGGCGGTACTGGAAAAATTTCTGCTTCTAACGGTGCTTTTCTTGACTTACCCCTGCTGGGGGAATGGCAGTTACAAGCTGATGGCGTTTGGACTTGGGGCGCAGATGAGAAGATGGCTAAGGTGAGCTTTGACAGTTTTTCGATGCAAGCAACAAAGGCCTTTGGCATGGAAAGCTGGAGTTTTCCTGAGCTGAAAATACCAGTATTGGAATTCCTCCGCAATGAGGCAGAGTGGACAACCTCTTATTTAGACGAAGAAATTAGGGTAGGACGAGGTGCAACAGGCAATCTGTTTGTGTTTCGTCGTGAGTGAGTTGGGCGTTTTGAGCGATCGCATTCTATCAACAAGAGCGATTATGGAGAATGCGATCGCTACCTTTTCTAGTTTGTTTCATTCTGCAAAATCAGCAGGTTTTGTTAAAGCATAATCAAACCAAGCCGTACACCCAGTGTGACAGCCTCAGTCCGGCTGGAAGCATTCAGCTTTTGAAATATAGATGATACGTGGAACTTGACAGTATGCTCAGAGATGCTTAACCGCTTGGCAATGCTCTTATTCCCCATTCCCAGAGCCAGCATACCCAAAACTTCAATCTCCCGTCCGGTAAGCGCTTGAATTGGCGAAGCGGGTAACCTGCGGGTGAAAGACTCGCTACGGGGTAGCAGAGAATCCAGAAAGTCAGGATGCAGCACCACTAGCCCCGCCGCCGCTGCCACGACAGCAGCTACAATTTCATTAGCCGTCGCCTTGAGCGGTAATATTGCCTGGACTCCAACTTGCAAAGCCGACTCTACCCAAGTATCATCGGCGTTGTCAGCCAAAATGACTAGGGCAGGAGATAGAGCGCCAAGAGCGAGTATTTTCTCTTCAGCAGCATCATCAGGTATGCTCCACTCCAGCAGCACCACGTCAGGTTGTAACTCTTCAACTAGCTTCTCTTGGATGGCAAAACTAGAGGAACTACCAACTATCTCCAGCAATTGGGAAGCGTGGATGATGCTTTCTAAACCCGCACGGACAATGGAGTTAGAAGCACTTACCATAACCGCGATCACGCCGAGTTCTCCCTTACTCATACGTTAGCAATCGTCCCACGAGCCACAACCACACAAGGAGTGAAGCAGTTTTTCCGAACGCAGGAAATCCAAGGGTAGCAAGTCACCGGGTTCGGCGTACCAAAGAACGTTACTCAAATCATCAGCGACAATTAAGCCGTTAAAATTCCAGATGTCACCACCGCCGCCTTCTCGGTGACTTCCTACCCGGACAGTAGAACGGCGTAGTTGTGCGGCAATAGCTGCTAATTGGGCGATGTGCGAGGTAGTATCTGTATTATCGGTTGCGATCGCCATCTTCAATTGCCTCTGTTATTTTTCGCCAACTGCGATCGCTAATTCAACTAATGCACCACCCCGTACCAGCTGCACTTTGAGAGTTTTACCTACGCTCTGGGTGCCTAACAGCGCCTGCACATCACCCGTGTCGCTTACAGGCTTGCCATCCATCGCTACCAGCACATCGCCAATCATCACGCCAGCCTTATCAGCAGGGCCATTCGGCTCCACGTTGATAACAATTACCCCACCAGTAGAATCTAGATTTAGCGTACTCTTGAGAGTATCGGGTAGGCGTACAGGTTGCATACCCAAACCCAAATAGCCGCGTCCAATGCGTCCTTTTGACAGCAGCTGGTCAAGCACCCGGTTTACGGTAGAAGCCGGAATAGTTAAAGCCATATTCCGAGGCCCAGAGGTATTCATACCGACAACTTTACCTGTTGTCACCTCGACCAAGGGGCCGCCTGGGAAACCAGAATATAAGTTTAAATCTGGGCGCAGAAATTGGTCAATTAAGCCGCCGCTCATGCTACGCCAAGCGTCACCTACAGCACTGACAACACCCATAGAAGCAGTGACACCGTTTTCTTTCCCTTGTGCAAGTGCAAGTACCAGATGACCTACCTTAAGTGTGGAAGCATCGCCAATTTCTGCAACGGGTAAGTCTACATCTTGTAGTTTGAGGACAGCTACATCGGTGGTAGCGTCGCGACCTAACACCGTAACTGAGACTGTGCGACCATCTGCTAGGGTGACGGTGATTTCCTCAGAACGTTTAATGGTTTCGTCCGAGGTGATGATAATACCGCTTCGCCAGTGGATACCGCTTGAAGAAATACGCGATCGCCAATGTCCTCTATGGGAGCCTCGCACATTAACCGCAACAACGCACCGACCCACTTGCTCAACGGTATCAGCTAAATTGTTGGAGAGAGTCAGCAGCATACTAGACATCGAAGATTCAGATGAAGACATTTAAGGAACTCCACGGATTGATAGTTAAAACGGTATTGTCCCGTCTGTTGATATCCTGCCGCTTTGTGGAGTCTCTGTGCATCAGAGAAATGGGGAGAACCATACCTGGAAAAATGGCTAGGTGTAACAAGTTAAAATCAAATTCAGTATTTTGTCATCGTTCCCATTAGACTTGGATTAAGTATGAAAGAGATAGTTACATTCTTTTTTGGATTAGGTTTTTTGTTCAATGCGAGTCTGTTTATTCCCCAAGCATTGAGAATCATTAAAACCAAAAGCTCTAAAAATATAGCCTTAGTTACTTTCCTAGGTTTTAACTTTATTCAATTCAACGGAGTGTTATATGGTTATTACCAAAATGACCAAGTTTTGATGTATGGCAACCTGGTTAGTTTAATTAGCTGTGGATTCGTAACAATCTTGGCAATAATTTATAGACATAATTAGCCAAATCATTCTTTAATTGTTAGTTACTTTTTGCCATGTCCCGTCTAGCCTTGATAATTCTCCAGTTGGTCGCATTGCTCTTAAGCGGTACAGGACTTTTTTTGAGTTCTTGGATTGTTGTTCCGGCTCCAAATATGCTCCTGCTAACTTTGGGAGTAGGTGCGCCGGAAGTTTCTCACTGGCTGCTGCTACTAAACTTAGTTGCAACTGGATTATTGCTAGGTGTGATGCGCCGCACGCCGCTGCAATTTATAGCTTTGGGTGCGAGTTTGCTGGGACTGTTTTTGAGTGCTTTACCGTTGATGCAGTTGCCAGGAACTGTGCAAAATTTGACAGTAGCAATGAAAGAAGGCATTGGCTCAGAATACAGCGAAATTTTTAATAATAAGCAAGTATCCATGCGCCAGCAACCGTTTGTGC
Source organism: Trichocoleus sp. FACHB-6 (assembly GCF_014695815.1). Classification (NCBI taxonomy): domain Bacteria; kingdom Bacillati; phylum Cyanobacteriota; class Cyanophyceae; order Leptolyngbyales; family Trichocoleusaceae; genus Trichocoleus; species Trichocoleus sp. FACHB-6. Next base: position 58,892 of record NZ_JACJOY010000025.1, on the reverse strand, counting down.
TGGCTGATGCGTTTACAGGCATTAAGTTGGGTAAAAGTCGTTACACTCCCAACATCCGCTTTGCTAATCCCGATGGCGTACCGTTGAGTATGGATATTTACCGACCGCCGCAAGTTGGGAAATATCCAGCGCTTGTTGTAATCTACGGTGGGGCATGGAGAAGTGGCGATCGCTTATATAATTCTGATTTCAGCCGTTATATGGCAGCGCGCGGTTATACTGTTTTTGCCATCGATTATCGACACGCGCCGCGATACCGTTTTCCAGCCCAGTTGGATGATGTACGTGCAGCACTAGCCTTCATCCAGCAGAATGCAACTCAGTATGAGGCTGACTCAGAACGCATGGTTTTGCTCGGACGTTCGGCTGGCGGACATTTGGCGATGCTGGCAGCTTATCAACCCGATGCTATACCTGTAAAGGCGGTGGTTAGCTACTATGGCCCAGTTGACTTGCCTGGAGGCTATGCTAGTCCGCCACGTCCCGACCCAATTGATACGCGAAATGTTTTAGTAATGTTATTCGGTGGAACGCCAGAAATGTTTCCCAATGAATATCGAATTGCTTCACCGATTAATTATGTAACACGTTCCTTACCGCCAACTTTATTAGTGCAGGGTGGGAGAGATCATCTAGTTCAATTAAGATTTATAGAGGAAATGTATCAACGTCTGCGGGCAAATGGCAATACGGCGATTCTGCTAGAAATTCCTTGGGCAGAACACGCTTTTGATGCTATTTTCAACGGGCTAAGTAACCAGTTGGCTTTATATTACACTGAGCGTTTCGTAGCTTGGGCAGTTCGCTAACTACTATAGCGATCCTAATTCATTTGTGAATGCTAACTTGTGGAGAATTGGTAATGGGTAATTGGAGACAATCGATTATACAGCGGCTTGCAGTCGGATGAAGGACAGGCTATGTGGAGAGATCCCCGACTTCGCAGGAGTTGTCGGGGATCTGTGTACCTCACTCACAAGGGAAAGCGCTGTATCAAATCCGCTCAAGGAACCAGCATTACCGTTCGTGCAGCGTGCCTGAAAGGCATAGAACCTCACCCCGCCCTCTTTGCCTGCAAAGAGGGGTTGAGGGGCGGGGTTCTTTTATTATGGGCAATTTACCAGACATGATATAATTTCCCTTGACTTTTGCCTAACAATCTGCATAAAGCAAACTTTTGTAGCGATTGCTACAAAAGTTTATAACAACGAAGTAATTTCTAAACTGGACTTGGGAACTATAGAGTATATACCCCACCCTCAATGGTTCTCAGTGCCATGCTGTTTAAGTCCACAACTCCTGCGGGTACAAAAGCCTCTCGTAAAGTTCCCCTACAGACTGTTCTGATTGTTCCATTCATCCTGCAAATCTTTGCAGCTGTAGGACTGACAGGATACCTATCCCTGCGGAACGGACAAAAAGCTGTGAACGAACTTGCAGCTCAATTGCAAACCGAGGTGAGTAATCGAGTCGATCAACATCTCGACAGCTATGCAGCAGCTACTCGCTATCTCACTCAAATTAATGGTGAACAAATTGATTTAGGATTGCTTAATCCACAAGATGCAGATTGTTTGGCTCAATTCTTCTATAAACAAGTAAAAACTTACAACGTTGGCTACCTTCTTTACGGAACTAAAACTGGAGAATTTATCGCATCTGGATACTATCGCGAATCTACAATTCCAGACCACGGCAACCCTGATATCAGTCTGGTTTTACCTAAGCGATATAGCAGTACAGATTTGTACAACTATGCAACCAACGATCGAGGTAAGCCAATTCAACGATTTGAAGGGACAAAAGATTACCAATTTCAGAAGGAAGGATGGTATGCCAAGGGCTTTGAGACTGGCAAACCTGGATGGAGTGAAATATATCAGTGGGAAACCAATGGTTATCCACTCTCGATCGCCACTAGCCGACCGATTTATGACAAAAGCGGTAATCTAATTGGCAGTGTTGGCGTTGAACAGCGTCTTTCACAAATCAGTGACTTTCTTCGCCAAATTAAAGTTAGTAAATCTAGTAGGACTTTTATTTTAGAACGCAATGGTTTTTTGGTTGCTAATTCTAGCGACGCTCCAGTTTTCTCAGTTGTGAATCAAAAACCCCAGCGATTGCAGGGCGTTGAAAGCAAAGACGCTTTAATTCAAGCAACCTCTCAATATTTAGCTCAACACTTCGGCACTCTTAAAACAATTCAGAATAGCCATCAGCTAGATTTCATGCTGAATGGTCAACGCCAGTTTGTACAGGTAACTTCCTGGCAGGACGAATGGGGATTAGATTGGTTGGTTGTCGTCGCGATGCCCGAATCAGACTTTATGGGGCAAATTAATGCAAATACAATCAACACCATTTGGTTGTGTTTAGGGGCATTGGGACTGGCTACCGTATTGGGTATCTATACCTCGCGCTGGATTGCCCGACCCATTTTGCAGTTGAGTCGGGCATCAGAAGCGATCGCGCAGGGAGAACTTGACCAAAACGTTGAAGCCTCCAAAGTCAAAGAACTGGGCGTACTTTCCCAATCATTTAACCGCATGGCACAGCAGCTGCGTGACTCCTTCGCCGCTTTAGAAAAAACCAATCAGGAACTCGAACTCCGAGTTGAAGAACGCACCGCAGAACTCAAACACGCCAAAGAAACCGCTGATGGTGCCAACAAAGCCAAGAGCGAATTCCTCGCGAACATGAGCCATGAGTTACGCACACCACTCAACGGCATTCTTGGCTATACCCAGATCCTCCAACGCACCGAACCGATGACGGAAAAGGGACACAAAGGCATTAGCATCATCCATCAATCTGGCTCCCACCTGTTGATGCTGATCAACGATATCCTCGACCTAGCCAAAATTGAAGCCCGGAAAATGGAACTCAACCAGAGCGATTTTCATTTTCCGTCCTTTGTGCAAGGCATTGCCGAAATCTGCCGAATTCGTGCTGAGCAAAAAGGGCTTGTCTTCGTTTACCAACCTGATACAAACTTACCCACTGGCATTCGAGCTGATGAAAAACGTCTGCGCCAAGTGTTAATCAATCTGCTCTCGAATGCCATCAAATTCACGGATAACGGAAGCGTTACACTTCAGGTCAAGGCTCAGGAATTAAGGGCTGAAAATTTAGCTCGTACCCCACGCCCTACTTGGCGAATTCACTTTCAGGTTGAAGACACCGGAGTGGGCATAAAACCAAAGCAATTAGAGAAGATTTTCCTGCCATTTGAACAAGTTGGCGATGCCAAAAAACAATCACAAGGAACGGGGTTAGGATTAGCGATCAGTCAAAAGATTGTCTCGCTTATGGGTAGTGCGCTGGAGGTGCAAAGCGAATTTGGACTTGGCAGCAGCTTCTGGTTTGATGTGGAATTGCCCGAAGCCAAGGACTGGGCTAATTCTTCCAGAGTAGTTCAGTATAGAACAATTGTCGGCTATCAGGGAGCGAGCCGCAAAATTCTAGTGATTGATGACCGTTGGGAAAATCGTTCCGTTTTGGTAAGTTTGCTCCAACCGATAGGCTTTGAGATGATTGAAGCAACCAATGGGCAGGAAGGGTTAGACAAAGCGGTTATGATTCATCCCGACCTGATTATTACTGATTTGGTGATGCCTGTGATGGATGGCTTTGAGATGCTCAGACATCTGCGACAGTTGTCACAGTTCAAAGACACCGTTGCGATCGCTTCTTCTGCAAGTGTCTTTGAAGCGGATCAGTTCAAAAGCGTTGATGCCGGGGCGAATGAATTTTTACCAAAACCCATCGAGATTGAAAGTCTACTTCAGTTTATCCAACACTACCTCAAACTGGAATGGATTTATGACAAGCAGACTGAAAATCGAAGCACAAACTCCAAGGCTTTTGAACAGACACCAGAAGTCATTACACCACCCTCACTAGAAATCTTACAGCATTTTAACCAGTTGGTTAAAATGGGAGATTTGGACGAAATTGTTGAGAAAGCTAAGCAACTCAAGGAGGCTGATTCTCAACTTGTACCCTTTGCTCAAAAGCTTTCAGAACTCGCTGACAACTGTGAACTTAATGCCTTGGCAGCTTTTATAAAACAGTTCATCCCCAACTCATAGTTCATCCCCACTCTTCAATTTCTAACAAGCAGTTCTTAACAAGCTATGCATAATCAAGCGGCTGGATTTATTTTAATAGTGGATGACAACTCAACCAATCTATCCGTGCTGTCGCAGGCGCTTAAACAGGTTGGTCTAAAAGTTAGGATGGCAATGGATGGAGCAAGTGCCATCAATATCGCCCAGCAGCAGTCTCCCGAATTGATGTTGCTAGATGTACAGATGCCAGGTATGGATGGCTTTGAAACCTGTACTCGCTTGAAAGCAAATCCATTGACTCAAGGCATTCCAATCATTTTCACAACAGCACTTGCAGATACGGACAGTAAAGTAAAGGGGCTGTCATTGGGCGCACTAGACTACATTACTAAACCTTTTGAAGAACAAGAAGTTATTGCTAGGGTCAACGTTCATTTGCAACTGCGGCAGCTTACTAAAACTCTAGAAGAGAGGAACGCGCAACTAGAGCAGTGGACTGAGGTACTTGAGGAGCGCGTGACAGAACGAACCGCAGAACTCTCCCAAACTTTGCAAGATTTACAACGTTATCAACTACAACTGGTTCAGAGTGAGAAAATGTCAGCCTTGGGGCAATTGGTTGCTGGGATCGCTCATGAACTCAATAATCCAATTGGATGTATTTCTAGCAATCTTGCGCCAGCGTTTGAGTACGTGAGTGACCTCACGAAGGTGGTTGAGTTTTATCAGCAGTTCTATCCGGAAGCGACATCAAAGCTAGAGCAAACGCTGGGAGACATTGATATCGACTTCGCGCTGGAAGATTTGCCAAAGCTGCTAAACTCAATGAAGTTGAGTGCAGAAAGAATCAAGGACATCTCGATTTCCTTGCGAAATTTCTCGCGTTCTGACGCAACAACCAAGGTACGGGCCAATTTGCATGATGGATTGGAGAGTACCTTAACTATTCTGCGTCACCGCTTGAAAGCCGTGGGCGGTAGCGCGTCAGCGCATCGTCCTGCGATTGAAGTTATCAAGAACTACGGCGATGTGCCAGACGTGGAGTGTTATCCGGGACTGCTCAACCAGGTGTTTATGAACATTCTGGCGAATGCGATAGACGCTTTAGAAGAGTCTTTACCTGCCACACCTCAGATTCGGATTCAAACAGCCTTCATCGATCGACACGCCGTCATTCGGATTGCGGATAACGGAATTGGGATGTCAGCAGAGGTGCAGCAGAAGCTGTTCGATCAGCTTTTCACAACAAAGGCGGTTGGTAGAGGTACGGGCTTAGGGTTATCCATTGCTCGTCAAATTGTAGAGGAGAAACATCAGGGACGACTCAGTTTTACATTTGAAGTTGGTCAAGGAACAGAATTTGCGATCGCCTTGCCAATTATTTGAACCATGCAGCTAGATAACCTTGAGGACTCTGTTGCCAAAATTTTTTGGGACGAAATCTCTAGGACTTACGCAACTGTCACAGCGAGTGCTGGGTGCAACAGGTGGAAGACAAACGACCTGTTGTGGTAATTGATTTTTTAATAGCAGTCTGCGCCTAGAATCAAACTAATATCATGTCTGGTAAATTGCCCATAATAAAAGAACCCCAGACCGCAAGCAGGAAGGGGAACCGGAGCCAAAGGCTCTGGCTCTCTTCGGGTGAGCGCGGGAATTACGGATAATCAATCGGATTTGATATGAGCTATTTCTGGCTACCGAAAAAGAATTGGCTGCTGGACGTAAACGAACACGTTGTCGTTAATTAGCTGCTCATTCCCAATTACCAATTACACCAAAGGTACTTCTTGATGTCTTCTATTGAAAACCGCCTGGAAGCTTTTCGCAAACTGCCTTTACGCGCCCAACTCGCTCTTATTGCTTCGAGTCGCGCTAACCCGGTTTTAAGCAAAAATCAGGAATACATTGAGAATTTAGAACGCATTCATGCAGATTGTGTGCAAGAAGCGACCCCTGAGCAAAAAGCAGCTTACGATAAAGCTAAAGCTAATTTTGTGCCAAACGCTCCTGAATAATCCGATTTGCTGCCTCAACTGTAGCTTCTAGTAGTTTTGGATCTACTTGAGTGTCGTTGGGTGAGTGGTAGTTGGGATCTTGCCCTCGATAGAAAAATATTGCTGGAACCCCCGCAGAGGTAAATGATTGATGATCGCTGCTACCAGTGTCGCGGAATGTGGATATCTTCGGATCTGCTTTAGTCGCTAGTGCTGTCAGTTCTGATGTTCCACCTACGAGCAGCTTTTCGTTCACGCCTACCATGTCGAAGTTTAGCATTGCCTGAAGTCCTTTGAGAAATTCCGGCGATGCTGAATTGACAAATGCCTTGGAACCATGTAAGCCATCTTCCTCACCATCGAAGGCGACGAACCAGATTTGGTTTGCTAGTGGCGTATTGGCAAGACGACGGGCGAGTTCTAGTACAACTGCGGTGCCAGAGGCATTATCATTTGCTCCAGGGGAACCTAAAACTGAGTCGTAGTGACCGCCAATCAAGATGCGGGGTGATTTGACACCGGGTTTGTGCGCGATCGCATTGTATCCTGTGACGTTACCCCCTTGGGTATTCACATTAAGAGTTGCCTCCAGCCGCGAGGCGAGGGCTTTTTTTAGCAAGGGTTCGCCACGTTCACCAGACAGAGAGAACACGGGAATATTAACTTCACCACCCAGCGTCCCGGCGAGTTCGCCGGAGGATGTGTTAACAATTACTAAACCAACTGCACCAGCATTTTGTGCATTGCGTGCTTTGTCGAGAAAGCGGATTTCTCCCCGTCGTACAATAGCAATCGCATTTTTGACGTTAACAGCAGCAAATTCGTCAGGTTTTCCCACCCCAGGAACGCCAATCAGTGGTGCTTGCAGTTTACCAGCCCTTGAACCAGCAAGCGCCCTTCCGTCTAGCTGGGCGTTATTAACCAGTAAATTTGAGCCGTTATCCAAAAATTTCGGATAAGTAAAAGTCCCCACCTCTGTAACATAGCCAGATTCGCGATATTCTGCTAACAAGTAATCGCGGGCTTTCTGGATAGTTGGTGTCCCAGCTACACGCGGCCCTAAGCCTACCAAAGTCATAACATCGGCGTGGACGCGGCTTGGCGGTTGGGCTTTAACTCCGAGTAGGGAAAATAATAGCGTTCCTATTATCACCCACCACCAAAATCGAATACGGATTTTCATGGAAACAGATCCTCGCCGATATCAGCGTTGACTCTCTTCTTGCATTATGAGCGCCCTTTCTGTGATCTAGCACCTCTACCCCCAAGACGGTTCGGTGTTCCCTTGCGGTTCCTGCTTTTCGTACACCCACTTACTCAGATGTGACGCGATCGCGTAGCATCTAATTGATATTACAAACACAAGCTCATGCAAGACCAAGTTCTACCTACAGTTTTGGATAAAATTTTCCGCAACGAGAGTACGCCGGATGCAGTTTTTTCTGCTGGAGTGTCAGCGTTAGGTGAAGTGTTGCAATGCGATCGCATTTTTCTCTACTTGCGAGATCCGCACACACGCATCGGTAAAGTTCCTTACTGCTGGCTTCGCAGTTCTGAGTATCCCAATATCATTGACTCCGACTGGAAACAAGAACCAGAATCTTTGCCACAAGAAGATCCCTTATTTGCGGCTGCACTGCGTACAGAACCATCTATCTTTGTAGAAGATGTTGAAACAGCTAACCCCCAAGTGGTTAATCAAGCTTTCGAGGCAAAAGAGTTTGGGCATCGAGCATTAGTTCACGCTCACCTATGCTTTGATGGTGTGTTGTGGGGAATTTTGCAACCTTGTGTTTTTGGTAAACCCAGAGTCTGGACTCAGCAAGACCGATCTATTATTGCCGCAGTTACAGAAAAGTTCACACCTCTGGCTGTTGCCTATATAAAGGCTGCTAATTCTAAGTAGATTCCATATTAAAAAACATCTGAGATTCGAGGTTGAATTGTCAGCCTTGGATGTGACGTTATCCGGCACAAAGAGATAAATACTTGCTTACTTTTAAACAAGAGTTTGTTTAAAAGCATTATTTACCTGTTGTATCAGATGATTCGCCAGATAAGGTGCCAACGCGATCGCTTAATTCTCGAAGTTGTTCGTTTAACTGCCTCTGGCGTTGAATCAATGTTTCCACCTCTTCCCTGGTCGCTAAGTCTGCTCTGTCGCTAGGGATGAGTTGATTTAACTGATTTAGGCAAGCATTTAAAGCGGCGGCAAATTCATAGCGACTCACAGAACGTTGGCCTCGGTAAGTACCATCAGGATACCCAGAAAGGCAACCCCTCTGGGAATTGGCATCATTTTGGGTGCTAGGAACTTGTGCCAGCGTTTTTAATGGGTAGGACACGGTTGCCGCTAACAGTAAGCTAGTTGCAATCAATGAAGTCTTAAGCATTATCGTAGTTCCAAGTTATCTACTCCTTTACTGTATCAAACCCGTTTGCCGGGGGAGGAACCAGAAACTTGACAATTCACCTCCCGTCTTCATCCACCCAGTCAGAGCAAACCCGGTTGATTCCCACATCACCCCGCAAGCGGGGTGGGGCGCCTTTGTAAAAGGGGATTACGAGTAATCAACCAGACACCAGATCACAGCGATCGCACTTAGAAAATGGGGGAATTTGCCCTACTTGCGATCGCGATCACTGAAAAACCTCAGTAATTTCACAGACTCCTTGTGGAATGGATCGCTTTACACAAACTTTAAAAAGAGGATATTTAGAGTGTAGAGTTCACGCCCCAATAACAATGTCCCCAGTAAATCTTCTCCCCGGTGCCATTTCTGAAATTCTCGCCAGCGTTGCTGAAACTGGTATTCTTACTTTAGCTGACCGCTATGGACTGATGGCAGCTGCCCTAGATGAGTCCTTAGATGAAGAAGATAGAAGCTCTCTCAATAGATTGCTCCGTGCAGTGCTAAAAGGACGAGTTCGGGTAGTAGAGCAACTCTCAATAGCAGCATAATATCGAATTTGTTTACTGGGCTTCGCTGTCGGGACAATGGGCGTTGAACCAAAAGCAGCGATCGCACTTGCAGACAAATACTCAAACACTCATCAACTTTTCCCCATCTTCACCTATCTCTGTCAGCTCTAGGGCTAAAAAACTCTTTGCAAGATACCTGCACCACATCTTCAAAACCTAGACTTTTAAGATAAGTTATCCACCCTTCTACACTTGGGTCTATCTCCAAAGTTCCTAATATAAGTGCCACTTCTGCAATCTCTGGCACAACCCAAATTTTATAACAACGAGGCTCTTGTGCATCCAACGAAAATTCAACTGCTAACCAGTCAGGGATAGGGTTTTCTTTTGGTTCAACCTTCGATCTAAAGCAGAATTTCATATAGCAATCCTATTTGAGTTATCGCCAGCCCTTCAGATCCCCGACTTCTCTAAGAAGTCGGGGATCTCGCCTTTTCTAATTATTTAGGACTGCTATAGCAATCCTATTTTATTTATTAAATTATTTCTTTTCTCTTCCTCTGTGTCCTCTGCGCCTCAGGTGTTCGTTTAAAAAACTTGAGATAATTTAGTATTTCTACTAATCCAGAAATTTTTGGATGTAATCAGCTAAACTTTGCTGCAATTTCAAGTCAGTGCTAGGAATTGGGGTTAAATAAAAACGTCGCCCTGATACAAACCTGAGAGTAAGCCTGTAAAAATGAATCCATATTAAGTTAGATTTTTCTACTTGAACGCTAGTAACCTTGTCCAATGAATAGCTAATTATTTGGGTTCCCAGCCAACCTTTTTGTTTAAAAGTTACCCGATTAATATTTTTATCAAATAGGCAAGTTTTAACGGGACTCCCAAATATCATAAAGTTGGCGCAAGCAATGCAAAACAACCCAAAAAAATCAACAGGTGGGTTGGACGATATAAAAATCAAAAGTCCTACGACAGCTGTAAAACCGCTCAATATCCAAACCCCGACTGGGCGTTCTCGCAAAGTGAGTAATGTAAAAGTTTGCTGAACTACTTTCATAACATTACTAATAATGACGATTAACTCTACACCCTAGCTTGCTCGCGGTTCTCTGCTGACGCAAGTCTTACATGAAAGTAGCGGCTTTTTTAAGGGCGCATTAATTCAAGTATAATTCCTACTATAGCAATCCTAAATGATTCGTGAACTTCTGTAGGGACACGGCAGTGCCGTGTCCCTACACCAGGGCGAATACTCGTATGGAAAAGTCTTGCCTGATATTTTTTAATGTTTAATTTATTATAAGCATCAAGGCACAAAAGCCAAAACCGATACAGGTGTGCCAGAACCACCTTTTAACCGTAAAATTCCAATTACTAATGTGGTGCCAGTAGGCGGTAATTGATGGAGATTCGTCAAGTTTTCTAGGACAATTCTAGGGGTTTCTAGTACAAGTTTATTAATTGTAAAAGCTTCGTCAATTCCCGGATCTACTCCGTGAGTATCAATTCCAATCCCAGCGATCGCACGTTTTTCTAGCAAGAATCGGGTTGCTTCTGCGCCAAACCCTGGAAAATGAAATTTACCAGGCTCAACTTGATTAAAAAAAGTTTCAACATCGCCCCATCTTTCTTGCCAACCCGTATACAACAGTACAACACTACCATTTTGTATACAGTGGTGTTGCTCCTCCCAGTTGAGGACATCATCTATTGTTAAAGCATAGTCAGGATTCTCAGTAGTTTTGTGCCGAATATCGATAACAATAGCTGGCACAACTAAGGACTCGGATGGATAACTATCAATCCCAATTCCATCTGGATAAAAGCTATTCGGCCCATTGATATGAGTGCCGCTATGTTCGCCCATTGAAAATCGTCGCAGATAGTAACCATCTTTTTCTAATTCGGCTACTGACTCAAATTCAACGGGCGGATCGTTTTGCCATATGGGAATGTTTGGGTCAATTACATGACTGAGATCTACAATTTTAGTGTAGGTGAGGCTTTTGAGATTAGGTGAATTTGATGTCATACTATTTTGGATTCTGAAAAGCGCGATCGTGTATTTGCGCCGCTTCCCTAGTTCAATTCAATCAGCATTTCTATCGTACTCAGGCGAAAGCCGCAAGCAGAAAATAATCGCCTCGCCGCATCGTTAGCAGCAGTAGTATCGAGGCGAATTTGTTTGACTCCCATCCTGTTAAAGTGTTCAATAGTCCGCATCACCATCTGCCGCGCAATCCCGGCGTGACGATATTCCTCCTCAACCCAGAGGTCGTGAATAAAAGCGTATTCCTGTAAACGATAAATTGGGATTTCCTGTTCTACTGTCGCCACGAGGAATGCTCCCAGTTGTCCTGGTTCAGCCTCAGCCACTAGGAAGATGTTGCGATCGCTAGTCGCCATCCTACTCAACCAGTTCTTATAACGCAACTCTGGATTAGGCAAAAATCCATATTTTGCTGAGTCCCACTTTTCATGCAAAGCACAAATCTTGGCAACCATTGGTAGAACGGCTGGTACATCAGCAGGTGTAGCAGAACGGATAAGCATATCTCTATCGTTTGATGCTGAACCTATATACTTACTTATCCGTAGCATAGAAATGGAATGACTGGCAAAGTGCGATCGCTCTGGCATGGTGACTCTACACGAAACCAGACTGTCTAGACTGTATACCTCTTGAATTTTATTTGCCTAGTATTTTTGACAGCTTATGACCCCTGAAAATTCCTTCAATCCCTTTCTCAACCTCAATTACGATCCGGCGCTGGAAGCTTTAGGCGACGATTTTTTTGATGAAGTCGCAGCAGCAGAATTTCCTAAACATATTCTGCGCTTCCGCAATGACGAATTATTACCAAAGCTAGGCCTAAAGCCAGAAGAAGTAACGGACGAAAATTTTATCGAAGCTTTCGGTAAATTTCAAGGAAGAAAACCTTTTTTGGCTTTGCGTTACCACGGGTATCAGTTTGGGGAATACAATTCTCGTTTAGGAGATGGTAGAGGATTTCTCTACGGTCAAGTGCGAGGAACCGATGGAGAACTTTATGATTTTGGAACTAAAGGTTCTGGTACTACTCCCTACTCTAGAGGTGGCGATGGTAGGCTAACGCTAAAAGGTGGAGTAAGAGAAGTTTTAGCCTCAGAAGCACTTTACTATCTAGGCGTTTATACTTCTCGCTGTCTGTCAATGATTGAAACTGGTGACGCGCTTTGGCGAGGCGACGAACCTTCTCCAACTCGGTCTTCGGTGATGGTTCGTTTTAGCCGTTCTCATATCCGTTTTGGGACATTTGAACGGTTGCATAATTTCGGTCGAAAAGATTTAATTCAACAGCTTTTAGATCATGTAATCGTGCAATATTATCCCCACCTCAAAGATAAGCAAGACCGCTATGCACTTTTTTACGCAGAGTTAGTGCAACGAGTGGCGAGACTTGTTGCTCAATGGATGTCCGTGGGTTTTTGTCATGCTGTTTTGAACACAGATAATATGTCAATTACTGGGGAAAGTTTTGATTATGGCCCCTTCGCCTTTATTGACACGTATAATCCGCAATTTACTGCGGCATACTTTGACTATTACGGGCGTTATAGTTACGGCAATCAACCGGGAATTTGCAAGTTGAATTTAGAAATGCTTCAAGACCCGCTATCAGCCGTGATTCCGGTTGAAGAGATGGACATTATTTTAAAGGAGTTTGACGAGCATTATTACCAGACTTACAATGAGCGAATGCTGAATAAGTTGGGTTTTGCAAATCTGGCTCAGCCGGAAGCTGAAGAATTGCTGATGTCAACTCTAACATTGCTGCAAAAAACTCAAGTAGGTTATCACACTTTCTTTTCAGAACTGACCGAACAGTTTAACCGCAATTGGCGCGACGATGCGGCAAATATTCTGAAATCAGATAGCTTTTTAAATTCAAGTGAGGCGACAGGATTATTAGAAGCTTGGCGAAATTTATATCTGCAAATTTTGCTTAGCTTACCAGAGAGCGAGATGGATAATATGCTTGAGCGGTTGCAGCGTCATAATCCAAAAACTGTGTTACTTAGACCAGAAATAGAGGCAGTTTGGGAGAAAATTGATCAAGAAGATAATTGGGAACCTTTTTATCAATTGATTTCGCGGCTACGATTTCATCAGGATGCGGCGTAATACTCGTAATCGTTCCCAGGCGGCCGCCTGGGAACGATTATAAATCACTTATTATTCCTCATTTGGTCGTTGAGTAGCAGCCTCATTTGCTGGCGCTTCGTCAAGTCTTGTTGAATCGCTAGCTTCATTAATAACACCCTGGGGAGCTGGTGTAGATTCATCAGCAGCAGCATTAATCAAACCCTCAGCATTTGTGTTGGGTTTTGCTGAAGCACCTTTATGGCTGGCATGACCGCTAGGCATAACTATGTCCTCAATTATGTTAACTCTACACTCCAACTTAAACTTATTTGGTGTCAGAAATACCCTATCTTGAGGCTTAAATTTAACCTATAAATTATCACAAATGTTGTGTATTTAATTGTATATATCTACACTTAGAGAGAGTCGTCAGTTATCTGTTACTTCTGACAACTGACAAAAATTGATTAATTGATATTTCCAATTAAATCCGCTACAAGTTATCAGGAATTTTTCAAATTAACCTCAAAAGTTTGGCCTCCCACCGTCACGCGATCGCCTGATACTAGCTGCCGTCCGCGTCTGGTTTCCAGCGTACCGTTGACTAAAACTTCACCATCTTGAATCCTTAGCTTGGCTTCGCCGCCAGTCATCACTACACCTGAAAACTTCAAAAACTGATCCAGCTTAATTGTGTTGTCGCTTTTCGTCATACTTGGCGATGAATGGCATACTGCTTACTACCATCTAATTTTAGTTGTAGAAAGGCAACTTATGCAGCATCAGGATTAAGCTGAGTCATTTTCCAGGTACTATAAGTACCAATCGGACTCCAAACCAAATAAGGAATTAGTAGCGCCGCCGCCGAACTAGAAATCGGCAATACAGAGAGTGTCAACAGGATAGCTACAATTAATCCAGCACCTCCGATAATTGTACCAACACTAAGATTTCTCAGTCTCAGAGTAGCTGGAATGTAAGTTACTGTAACTACTTCTACTAACAGATAGGTTGCCATTAATAACCAAGTTTTGAGACTTCCTGGGTCTTTATCCCAGATAATAGAAGCACTTATGGCTCCGCTTAAGAAAATGAGATTCCAGATTACGGGAATTGCTGGCTCAAAAACTACTAACCACTTTGGTAAGCGTAGGTGAGTTGCCCACTTAACATCACGCGGTTTAATAAAAAAACTACCAAAGGAAACTAAAAAGGTGATGCCTACAATAACCATCCACGATTTAATCATTTTTTTAACCTTTATTTGTGATAACTGAACTTGAAAACAACCCTTGGCGAGGGTTATAAAGCCATGTTGTCAAGTTTAAAAATAAATTTAATCAGTCTTTAGTGCGAAAGCAGGGATAAAGTAGATCCGCAAGTCGGGGTTTTGTAAGATGGGAAGCGATCGCTATAATAAATCCACCCCTAGACAAACATCAGCAATCAGCGATCGCTCAAAATCAGGGCTGCTTCATGCTAATATCGTCGGCAAGGAAGCGTTTTTGTCATCTATCCTTAAGGTAGAAATCGCCAGAATTTTAAACAGCAAATATCGTCTCATGTCTAAATTTCCGGAAAAACCGTTTCAGCAAAACAGCTTCGCCTCACTCAGCGCCCAAAGTGCAGATGACCATCAATCAGAGAGATTGTACGCCCAAAGACAGGCAGATTTAGCTATTCGCTTCAATAAACAGTATCAGAGTGCAGCCTTTGAATTGCCGGAAGAAGTTGAAGCAATGCCAATTTTTCAAGAGTGGGTAGCAGGTACACTTACCCAAAAAATCACTTCTCCATTCTGGGAAATTGCCCAACCTCAAAAAAATCAACGCTGTTTAGATATTGGCTGTGGCGTTAGCTTTTTAATCTATCCTTGGCGGGATTGGGGAGCATATTTTTATGGTCAAGAAATCAGCACCGTGGCCCGCGATGCACTCAATTCTCGCGGTTCCCAGTTAAACTCGAAGCTGTTCAAAGGTGTTGAGTTGGGTTCAGCCCAGCAGTTAAAATACGAAAATGATTTTTTTGACTTAGCGATCGCAACCGGATGGAGTTGTTATTTTCCCCTCGATTACTGGGAAATCGCGATGAACGAAGTCAAGCGAGTGCTGAAACCCGGCGGTATATTTGTTTTTGACATTCTCAACCAAGAAAGTCCCTTATCGGAAGATTGGGCGGTTCTAGAAACCTATTTAGGTGCAGAGGTGTTTCTCTCGCCTATCGCAGAGTGGGAAAAAATCATTAAAGCTACCGGAGCAAAAATTGTCAAGCGGAAATCCGGCGAGTTATTTGAATTGTACAAAGTTCAATTTTGAACCCAGAAAAATAGTCTAGCTGACAACTGCCCAAGCGTAGGTAATGATTCCCAGAACTGCTACACCAACAATGATTTCAGGTTGCTGTGACCACTTGGCGCGAAAGCTACTCACAAAATAGCTCAATGCTTGCTTGCGCGATCGCCCTAATTCGGTCATGAGCAATTTTACTTTAGCATCCACCTCCTGAAGAGAAACTTCCCCTTTTTTATAGGCAGCTTCTAACTCATCTAATTTCCGCCAATAGTCTCTGGTATCTTCTAAAAGATCAGCTATCATAAATCGCTCCGTCTGTCTAGCGTTATTAACTTATGTAAATAATCTAACGCGGCTATCTGGGCGGTTGTGTCTGTAAATGGATAGAACCATCGTCTATAGATGGGTAGAACTACCACGATTGAAAAAACTTACAGCCCCGGAAATTGGCGAAGCCCATCAACAGCCGATATTTTTACTGATTCCGGTATCAAGGTAAACTCTTAAGTTGCACCATATTGTCCGGAGAAAAAACCTTGGGCATAGAACTACGCAGTTACGTATTTCTAGACAGCTTGCAGCCACAGCACGCAGCTTACATTGGTACAGTGGCGCTAGGCTTCTTGCCATTGCCAGGAGATGCGTCGCTGTGGATTGAAATCTCGCCAGGGATCGAAATCAACCGGATTACCGATGTCGCCCTAAAATCCGCTTCTGTACGTCCAGGGGTGCAGGTTGTTGAGCGACTTTATGGACTTCTAGAAATTCATTCCAGCACGCAAGGCGAGACGCGGGCCGCTGGGAGAGCAATTTTAGACGCACTGGGAGTCAAAAGAGAAGAATGTCTCAAACCGCGAGTCGTTTCTAGCCAAATTATCCGCAACATAGACGCGCACCAAACACAACTAATTAATCGCACCCGACGCGGACAGCTGCTACTAGCAGGACAAACACTTTATGTATTAGAAGTAGAACCAGCCGCTTATGCAGCACTAGCGGCGAACGAAGCGGAGAAAGCCGCCGCGATTAACATCCTTGAGGTTAATGCTGTCGGAAGCTTCGGTCGCCTCTACCTGGGTGGAAAAGAACAAGATATTTTAGCGGGTGCTGATGGGGCGCTGGCGGCGATTGAAAACGTGCTTGGGAGGCAAAATCCTGCCGCTATGCGTAAGGAATAATTTTTTGGATTTATATAAAACCACTCTGTTCTAGATTACCCAACAAATATTACCAAACCAAACAGATATGTCTATACAGCATCTTGCCCTACTTAAAGAAGGTGCAGTCAAATGGATTGAGTGGAGAAGGCAAAACCCAGAGATAGAACCAGACCTCAGCGAAGCGAATCTCAGAGGGGCGAACCTCAGAGGCGCAAGCTTGCGAGGAGTAAACCTCAGAAAAGCCGATCTCTGCAAAGCTAAACTGATCACCGCGAACCTTAGCCATGCGAATCTGGCTCATGCGAACCTTCAAGAAGCCCAACTCATGGACGCTAACCTTCAAGAAGCGGATTTCAGCATTGCGAACCTAAGCGAAGCTAACCTCAGAGATGCTGATCTGGGTAACGCTAACCTGATCGGCGCTGACCTGAGAATGGTTAACCTAAAAGGAGCTAACCTCAGCAATGCGAACTTGATCGGCGCTGACCTCAGAGAAGCTAACCTCAGCGGTGCTGATCTGGGTGGAGCAAAACTGGGAAGGTCGAATCTGTGTGAGGCTAACCTAATCGCAGCTAACTTGATTGAAGCTGACCTCACAGGAGCTAACCTCTACAATGCTGAACTCCTGGGGGCCTACCTTTACAAGGCTAACCTCCACAAAGCTAACTTGAGTGAAGCGCACCTTAGTAAGGCTTACGTTTTCCGGGCTAACTTGAGCGAAGCTGACTTTTACGCAGCTGATTTGAGATGGGCTAACCTGGTGCGGACTACGCTGGCTGGTGCTAACCTCAGCAAAGCCAATCTCAGAGGCGCTAATTTGACAGCAGCTGACCTCACAGGCGCTAATCTCACAGGCGCTAACCTCACAGGCGCTAATCTCCAAAGGGCAATTTTGCCTAATGGCACAACCTAAATTGGTTGTAAACCGTAGACAAACCGAAGAGCCTATCTAAGCTAGAAACGCGATAATAATATATAGCAATTCAAGGGTTGGGTGCGATACATCTGTAGGGACATGGCATTGTCATGTCCCTACCAAGGTCGCCCGAAGGTCTCAATTGCGATATATTCCACCCAACTGAGAAACGTTATATAGCAGTCCTATTTGATTCGTAAAAAAACGAACTGCTCCAGGCGCAGAGGGCGCTCCAGAGATAAAAGAGACAGGTCTACAACCTATTTAGGATTGCTATATCGCGGCTTAAGCAGTCTGTGTTTGAGGTATTTATCTATATGAATTCAGTCAATAAGCCCTTTGATTCAAATTTGATTCTGCAATGGGTCAATTTGATTGCTGTCCTCGCTGCTTTCGGTATCAATGTATATGCCAATGTTTCTCCGCCTAATGGATTAACAATTGGCGAAGTTTCCAATACTTTCTTTAGTAATGTGCAAATTATCCCCGCCAATTATGCTTTTGCAATTTGGGGTCTGATTTATTTGGGGTTAATTAGCTTTGGCGTATATCAGGTACTTCCTAACCAACGGCAAAATCCTCTGCTGCGGCGGATTGGCTATCTTTTAGCAGTAGCTAGTATTGCTCAAATTGTGTGGGTGTTTCTTTTTGTATATCAATTTTTCGCGCTTTCGGTGGTAGCGATGCTTTTTATTTTGCTACCTCTGATTGGAATTTATCTGCGGTTGGGAATTGGTACGGAAAGAGTATCGCGCAAAGAGTTGTGGTTGGTTCATACTCCTTTGAGTATTTATCTAGGTTGGATTAGCGTGGCGACGATTGTCAATGTGGCGAGTACACTTTACAGTTTAGGCTGGAATGGTTGGGGTATCAGTCCCCAAGCGTGGACAGTAATTATGCTGCTAGTAGGGGGAGCGATCGCTGCTACTATTGCTAAAACGCGATCTGACATTGCCTTTCCCCTGGTAATCATCTGGGCTTATGTAGCGATCGCAGTACGTCAAGCTAATCAACCACTAATTGCTGCAACAGCGGTAGGATTAGCTTTAGCCTTGGGGTTGTTAGTTTTGTTAAGAAGGATGCGCCGCTTATAATCAGCGCAATATTAACCCCGTTTTTAAGGATGGTTCTAATCTGTAAAGTTGCACCAAAACTTAAAATCAGCGATATTGCAATATGTTACTCAAAAAGTAGGAAACATCTAAAAGAAATTTTTCTTAAGCTAGTAATGTGTGTTTCCGCATTTTGAAGTAGCTATGGATACTCTGTTAACTATTGCAATTGGCATCGGTTTGAGTGCGGCTTGCGGCTTTCGGATTTTTGTACCGCCGCTGGTAATGAGTATTGCTGCACTTTTTGGACATTTGCCACTTTCACAGAACTTTGAGTGGGTAGGAACTTATCCGGCGTTGGAGGCGTTTGCTGTAGCGACTTGCGTTGAGATTGCGGCTTACTATATTCCGTGGGTGGATAATTTACTCGATACTGTTTCTACACCGACTGCGATCGCTGTGGGAACTTCCATCGTTGCAGCCTTAATTCCCAACACTGATCCTTTATTGCAGTGGACAATAGCGGTAATTGCTGGTGGCGGTTCGGCGGGACTTGTGCAAGCATTTACGGCAATGACTCGCTTATCTTCAACAGCGCTGACGGTGGGAATTGGCAATGCCGTTGTTTCTACAGTTGAAGCAGCTAGTTCGATTATTTTGTCGATATTAGCAATTTTTATGCCTATCGTGGCTGTGGGCTTGGTAGCAGCATTGTTAATTTTAATTGTCAGGAAAGGATGGCAAAGTTTAGCGATGAAAAGTTTGGTAAAAACGCCTAACGAGTAAACTCTAGGGCGAATAAAGAAAGCCTGCCTACGCTACGGCTGATGTTAAGCCCACGCAGGCGGGCTTATCTTGTGGAGCATCATCGACCCTTTAAGGTGCGACCGTGTGGGGTGTATCTGCTATTTAACTGCGCCGTTGTTGCATCTCTTGGCGGCGCATAGGCATGGCATCAATTTGCTTAAAAATAATATCAGGCGTGACTGGAGATTTATCCCGGCGCTTTTGCGTACCATCCTTACCCACTAGGATGACACTAAATTCCTCAGAAGTAATATTAAATCGGTTGCGGAGTTGAGCCGCCGTCGATTCATCAATAATTTGGTTTTCAATGCGGCTTTCACCTTCTTTGAACAACTCAATTACGAGTAAATCTCTGTCATTTAATCCCGCAGCTTGTCTCTGAAGTAGCTGCATTTGCTGTTGGTAATTGGGGCTACTTTCTGTAGGGGCAAAAACCAATAATAGCCGATTTTTCCATTGATAGGAGCCAAGATTGAACATTGGTTTAGGTGGTTGTGCGCTGGCTACTTCTTTATAGGATTGTTCCGTATTTTCCAGCGGCAACAGGCTGGTAATTGCAGTTGCTGTCGAACCAGCCGATTGAGCAACTGGTTGCTCAATGCGGGTTAAGGTCATAGTCGAGCAGCTAGAGGCGAGGTAAGCCAGCAGCCCCAGAATAAGCGATCGCGTAATCATTTTAATACTATAGCCATCCGACGTGTTTTGTGATTTTGTAGACCGATACATTTTAATGCTAACTAATATCGCAATCTTCTTTGAGTTGTGAGCTAGGGCTTCAGATACCCGACTTCTTACAGAAGTCGGGTATCTCGCCTTCACGAATCATTGAGGAGTGCTAAGCTGTTGCGCTTTTAAATTACGTTAATAGAATCCCCTTTGTTTTTAAGCTTACGCTCCCACTTAATAATTAACTCACCTTCATTTAGAAGTCGATGTAATAAATACTCAAGTTCTTCAATAGAGGTAAAAAGACGATTAGCCACATATTCTTTTGCCGAATGCCACACTAATTCAATTAAGTTATAATCTGGACTATATTCCGGGAGGAATTCCAAATGAATATTGGGCATTCCTTCTTCGATTTTTTTAAGGATGTCTGATTTTTTATGAAAACTAGCATTATCTAATATAATCACTATTTTTGCACCCCTAAGGGCAAAGTCTTGTTCTTGATTACCCGCTTCTATCCACTCATTTATAACTTCTTTATAAAAGATTTTTAAGACTTCATAGAAGTTTCTAGAATTCCCTTTGTTCAAAAATTCTACAAATCTTTTCTTATCGGAATATCTTAGCCCACCCATGACATTTATTCTCCCTTTTCTTCTTCGTCCGCTGACTGACTTCCGTTTTCCCTTTTTCGTCCAATTTTTTCTTCTTATCACGCTTAAACTAAATCCGCTTTCATCCCAGAACCATACCTGTAAACGTTCTGGGTTCTCCCTAGCTATTTTCAAATACTCGGATAATTTATTTTTAAATGCTTGTCTTTTTTCAACATCCCATTTATCCTCTAAGCTGTACTTCGCCCAAAGGTAAACGTACTTTTTTTTTTCTAATATCCTTCTTACTTGTGAGCTACTCAAGCCAAGCCCGGTAATTTCTTCTAAATACACAGCCAATCTTTTTGTTGTCCATCTGCCAAATTCATATCCTAATTCTTTTGGGTCTTTGTCAATCGTTTCCAGTAAGATATCAATATATTTATCTGTGGCTTTTCTATTATTACCTTGCATTCTTCTATCTTTTAAGCTTTCCAGATTTTCTGGGTCGCCATGCACACACCAATAGGAGACTTTTTTCAGGGAACAGCCAATAAATTCTGCTATGTTGGCTTGGATTCTCCCATCATTCAACAATAATAATATTAAAATTCTTTCTCTAATATCTGCATTCTCTTCCTCTTTTAAAGCTATTTGCAGTTTTTCTTTTTGCTCTTTTTGGAGATAGTTTTTGGCAGGCATTGCTTCTTTACCTTACGGACAAATAAATTGATTATACGTTATTTAACTGCACAACAGCTTATATCTGCTTTTTCTAACCCAATTCTGATTTTTATATAAATTCTACCAATCGAGATAACCTTGTTGATAAAACATTCATGGCATTGAAATAAATTTCTCTTCTTAAAGCTTAAACCCCTAAAACGGGTTGGAACATTTATTTGGGAATCGTGACGATGGCCTTATTTATGAAGCCGTGTATACGCTTTCGCGACTTCTCGCAGAGTACCTTAGTTGAGGGCCCAAGGAATGCAAGAAGTCTACTAACCGAGATGTATTAAGAGTAAACGCTCTAACGCACCGTTTTGGGCGATATTTTCAGGGTTTTCCCAGCCTACTATTGACTTGAGAATTTTGTGGAATTGTGCAGAATAGCAGCGATCGCGTTTGTATAAGGATAACTGCTGTGAGTGAAAGGGATTTTTGCAATTGAAACGCAGTATTGGCAGAAGAAAGCGCTCTAAAAAAATAACAAAGGTCGCATGGAAACGTTTAGCTATTACCGCCGGGGCCGGGTTATTGACAGTTTGGGCGTTAGTTTTCGCCTATGATGCGTGGCAAAAACGAGATGGTTGGTGCGTGAAGTTATTCTATCCAGATGGAACAACCAAAGAGTTTTATCAGGATGAATGTCAGCAATGAAAATTTGCGCGATCGCATCCTGTTAAGCGGCTCTATCTTTACCAATTACAACGCAAAATGAGATTACTATATCAAATCCGAGCTTTGTCTGCAACTCCCTATCAGCCGAGCTTTTATGGCTTATCGGGAAACCTTATAGTCAAAAGCAACTGTGCGATCGCGTGCTTAGTTGTTCCAATTTTCTGACTGATTGGCAACAGCGCGATCGCTCCCCTCGGAATGCAGCAGCAAAAAGCTATTCCACCTATTTTTATGGCATTTTACCTGGGAATAATGCCCTTTACACAGCATTCTTTGTATTCTATAGCACAAAATTATTTTACATCCCGCCCTTTCTTTAGAAAGACTAGCAAGCCGCTCTAGTAAAGCCTAAGACCAACGATAGTCTTTTTTAGCATTTACATAAAATTCATCCTTCAGGGAGAAGGAAACGGCAGACTTATCAGGTAAATTTACATACAGTACCAAGCTGTTTTTAATAAATGCTTGGCAAGTTAAGACACGGTTCGCAAAGCGCTAGTTGGTGCTTTATTACGTTTGTTATTGCTGTTTCTGAAGAATGAAGGCTGCAAAAAATGCCATGTTTTACTTTCTGAATTAGCTTTTCCCTTTCAAGGGTAAGACAATTTTGGAAGCCATATTTCGATTATATAACTATCCGAGGCTAGTTATGTCCCAACAGGAAAAAAAAGTGAACAATAGTGTTAGCAGTGTTGGAGCATGGGAAATAGAAAATTCTTCTAAAACTGCACCCGAATCGCCATCCCTAAATGCATCATCAAAGTTGAAGTTTGATTTTCCTAAATCTTCCTTTTCAGATACACCGGATCTGGTGTGCTTGTCGCATTTACGTTGGAATTTTGTCTATCAGCGACCTCAGCATCTCCTAAGCCGCTTTAGCAAGCAGCGACGTGTATTTTTTATCGAAGAGCCAATTTTTAGTGCCGATGCCGAGGGGCGAATTGATATTAGCATCGGTGAAGATGGAGTCTGCGTTGTAGTGCCGCACCTGAGAGAAGGACTGAGTGAAGAAGCAGTAAAAACCACTCAACAGGTGATGTTAGATGATTTGTTTGATGCAGCGCAGATTAGCGACTACATCCTCTGGTACTATACGCCGATGGCTATGGGGTTCTCGCGCCACTTAGAGCCGCAGGTTGTTGTCTATGACTGCATGGACGAGCTATCTGCATTTAAGGGAGCGCCACCTGCCCTAAAAGACCTGGAAGCTGAACTATTCAGCCGTGCAGACTTGGTATTTACAGGCGGACAAAGTATTTACGAGAGCAAGCGTAACCAGCACCCGAACGTCTACGCATTTCCGAGTAGCATTGACAAAGCGCACTTTGCACAATGTCGAGACGTTGAACGCAAAGTTACACAAGAACCAGCAGATCAAGTGGATATTCCCCACCCGCGTCTGGGATTTTTTGGGGTGATAGACGAGCGCATGGACATCGACTTGCTTGGTGGCATTGCCGAAGCGCGTCCTGACTGGCATTTAGTTATTATTGGTCCAGTTGTCAAAATAGATCCAGAAGTTTTGCCACGCCACCCCAATATTCATTATCTGGGTGGCAAATCTTATCAAGAGTTGCCTGCATATATTGCTGGATGGGATGTGGCATTGTTGCCTTTTGCTCATAACGAGTCAACACGCTTTATTAGTCCCACAAAAACCCCAGAATACCTCGCTGCTGGTAAACCAGTGGTGTCTACTTCCATCCGCGATGTGGTGCGTCCTTACGGGGATATGGGTTTGGTACAGATTGCAGACACAGTACCAGATTTTGTTGCCGCAGTTGAGACGGCGTTGAATCAATCTCACGAATCTGAGTGGCTGAACAAGGTGGATGAGTTTTTAGCCGACAATTCTTGGGATTCTACTTGGGGAAGAATGATGCAGCTGGTGGAAGGTGTAATCAGCAACGCAAGTGTGTCTTCTAAAGAGGCGTTAACGCCGGATATGCAAAGCGTTTCCACAGGCTAAGAGAGTCAAGATGCTGCCGCGCGAGGATAAGGTTTGCATTCTCAGAGTGGGGTAGTCCACTTTACAAACGCAAATTAAATCGCGGTATTTCTAGAGTTTGTTCCATTTTGGTCAGATATAACTTTGAAAGTGCCTTTTCGAGTAAGTTGCACAAGGCTGAGTTTTCAAAGTTGAAGAGGTTGTTACTGTACGTAGCTGGTATTTTTTTATGCCAGCAAGATTCCTAATCGCAATTCAAAAGGCGGAATAAAAAAATGTTTGATTATCTCATTGTTGGGGCTGGTTTTGCTGGAAGCGTTTTGGCTGAGAGGCTGGCGAGTCAGGCAGGAAAGAAGATTCTGATTGTAGACAAGCGATCGCATATTGGTGGCAACGCTTACGACCACTACAATGATGATGGCATTCTCGTACACAAGTACGGCCCGCACATCTTCCACACCAACTCCCGCCAAGTTTTCGAGTACCTTTCAAACTTCACCGAGTGGCGTTCTTACGAACATCGCGTACTAGCTAGTGTAGACGGTCAATTAGTTCCAATTCCCATTAACCTCGATACCGTAAATAAACTTTACGGACTAAATCTCACCTCCTTTCAACTTGAAGAGTTCTTTGCGTCGGTTGCGGAAAAGAAAGAATATATCCGCACTTCGGAGGATGTAGTTGTTAGCAAAGTCGGACGGGAACTTTACGAGAAGTTCTTCCGTGGTTACACCCGCAAACAATGGGATCTCGACCCCTCGGAACTTGACAAATCAGTTACGGCTCGCGTACCAACTCGCACCAACCGCGACGACCGATACTTTACCGATACTTATCAGGCGATGCCATTGCACGGCTATACCCGGATGTTCGAGAAAATGTTGTCTCACCCGAACATCAAAATCATGCTCAACACCGATTATCGGGAAATTCAGCAGATAATGCCGTATCGGGAGATGATTTACACCGGGCCAGTTGATGCTTACTTTGATTTCCGCTATGGCAAGCTTCCCTACCGTTCCCTAGAGTTCAAGCACGAAACCCTCAACCAGCCAAACCATCAACCAACCGGGACGGTAAACTATCCCAACGAGCAGCTATATACCCGGATAACAGAGTTTAAGTATCTGACGGGACAAGAGCATCCTAAAACTAGCCTTGTGTACGAGTACCCCCGCGCCGAGGGAGATCCTTACTACCCAGTACCGCGTCCAGAAAACGCTGAAGTTTACAAGAAATATAAGGAACTGGCTGATGCAACTCCTGGTGTGCATTTCGTGGGGCGGCTAGCGACTTACAAGTATTACAACATGGATCAAGTGGTCGCTCAAGCTCTTTCCATCCACGAAAAGATCAGCACAAAACTACCTTTAGAACTAGAACCAGTAGAAGGTAGAAGCGGCTATACCCAGAATGTTAGTCTCAACGAAATTGTTGAGCAACGCCCACAGGCGGAAACGGTGACAGCAAACGGTAATGGGAAAAGCAGTCATTAGTCATTAGTCATTAGTCATGGGTTATTAGTCATTGTTCTGTAGGGTGGGTGATGCCCACCTTACCCGTGACTAATGGTGGACATTACCTAATGTACCTGTGACGCGACAGCGAATTAATGAGGAGTGAAAAATGACAAAAGCATCATTAGATTGGCAAATAGGAATTAAGAATTCTGAATTAATTCAAGATTCCAAATTCAAAAATCAAAAATCAAAATTGGAGATGTGGGCGGGCCTAGAGTGTACCGTTAATCGCGTAGGCGATCGCTATTTCAACCAGATGGAGCGCAACGGTCACGGAACCCGGTTGGATGACCTGAACTTGTTTGCCGAACTCGGCGTGACTGCCATTCGCTACCCGGTGCTGTGGGAACTAACTGCCCCCGAAGGGCCAGATAAGGCAGATTGGTCGTGGGCGGATGAGCGACTGGGACGTTTGCAAGAACTAGGCATCACTCCGATTGTCGGCTTAGTTCACCACGGTAGCGGCCCGCGTCATACTAGCCTGATTGATCCATCCTTTGCGACTGGGCTGGCAGAGTTTGCCCACGCGGTTGCTGAGCGTTATCCTTGGGTGGAAAATTACACGCCTGTCAACGAGCCTTTGACTACGGCGCGTTTTAGCGGATTATATGGTCACTGGTATCCTCACGGCCGGGATGCTTTAACTTTCATTCAAGCGTTGTTGACGCAGTGCCGCGCTGTTATTCTTTCGATGCAGGCGATTCGTCAAATTAACCCAGCTGCAAAGTTGGTGCAAACGGAAGACTTGTGTAAAGTTTTCAGTACGCCGAAGATGGCGTATCAGGCAGAGTTTGAAAATGAGCGTCGCTGGCTGAGTTTCGATCTGCTGTGTGGTCGCCTGAACCAAGCTCATCCGCTTTGGTCATATCTGCGTAAGGTGGTGGGGATCGATGAAGCTGATCTTGAGTGGTTTCTGGAAAATCCCTGTCCGCCGGACATAATGGGCATTAATCATTACTTGACAAGCGATCGCTTCCTTGATGAGCGCCTTGACCGTTATCCTAGTTGGACGCATGGAAGCAACGGGCGGGATCAATACGCAGATGTAGAAGCGGTGCGGGTTTGCACCGAAGGGATAGCAGGGCCGCGTACACTCATCAAAGAAGTATGGGAACGCTACGAAATAGCGATCGCAGTCACCGAAGTACACCACGGTTGCACCCGCGAAGAGCAGTTGCGTTGGCTTAAGGAAGTTTGGGATGCCGCAAACACTGTGCGTTCCGAAGGCATAGACTTGCGTGCCATCACTGCTTGGTCGCTGTTGGGTTCCTACGACTGGAATAGCCTGGTGACTAGGGATGAAGGCCACTATGAGCCTGGGGTATTCGACTTGCGATCGCCTCACCCGCGTCCCACAGCAATTGCCCGAATGATCCGCGACTTGGCAAAAGGTGAGACATGCGAGCATCCGCTTCTTGATGTACCTGGTTGGTGGTGGCGATCCCAGCGACTTCTCTATCCTCCAGTAAGTTGCAATTCGGGACTGGGAACTGGCGAAGAAGGGTCTGGGTACTTAGGACTTGGGACTTGGGAAGATAAGAACACTTCCTCCTCACCAATTTCTAATTCCCAATTCCGAGAAAATCCACAATCCAAAATCCAAAATCCACAATCCCTCCGTCCTCTTTTAATCTCAGGAGCAACCGGGACGCTAGGAAATGCTTTTGCTCGACTGTGCGACCTTCGGGGTATTCCATACCATCTCTTAACACGCAGAGAGATGGATATTGCTAACCCTGCCTCTGTTGATAGTGTATTAACAGAGTTGAAGCCTTGGGCAATTGTCAACGCCGCCGGATATGTTCGCGTAGATGATGCCGAACTAGAACCTGATGCTTGCCGACGCGAAAATGCCGACGGGCCAGCAGTTTTAGCCGAACGTTGCGCTCGGCATGGAGTGCAACTGCTTACCTTCTCATCGGATCTTGTTTTCGATGGAGTTTCTACCTCTCCCTACGTTGAAAGCGATGCTGTTACACCGCTTAACGTCTACGGACGCAGCAAAGCTGAAGCTGAGGTGCGTGTCTTACAAGCCTTGCCCTCAGCACTTGTAATCCGTACCAGCGCCTTCTTTGGGCCGTGGGACGAGTATAACTTTATCACCGTTGCCCTACGGACGCTCTCCGCTGGAAAGCCTTTCGTAGCGGTAGAGGATGAGGTTATCTCACCTACATACATTCCGGATCTTGTCAATACCAGCCTCGATCTTTTAATTGATGGCGAGTACGGCTTGTGGCACATCGCTAACTCAGGCGAGAGTTCCTGGGCTGATTTGGCAAGGTTTGCGGCTAGATGCGCTCGTCTCGATGCCAAGCAGGTTGAAGCTCGTCCCATGCAAGTCCAACTATTGGCACCGCGTCCAAAGTACAGCGTTCTGACTAGCGAAAGGGGTGTTTTGCTGCCATCTCTAGAGAATGCGATCGCTCGCTATTTCCAGGAGTGCAAGCTGCCACTTTTGGCATAACAAATGCACATAAATCTGTTGTCCTTTTTAACAACCATTTCAGCAAAATTTTTCCCCTTTCTTTTACTAATTGAGGCGTATCTATATGAGCATTCTTTCTAAAGTCGTTCAATCTCCTGATGTTTTGGATGGTTCTAAGGCTACCCAGTTTACCCGTGATATCGAAATCCTGATTAAGCAGGGAGTTAAAATTGTTCTACTCGACCTGAGAAATGTCACCTTTATGAGTAGTTCTGGCTTAATGGCTCTAGTTTCAGTTTTGAGAATGGCTAGAGCGTCTGGTTGCAAAGCTTTTATTCATTCAAGCAGCGACGAAGTCAGAATTATTTTGGAAATGACAGGTTTAGATCAAGTTGTTCAAATCCTTAATAGCTCGGAAGATTTTAATAACCTAGAAGCCAAAGCAGTGTCTAATGTTCAACCTAAACTAGACACCTTGCCAAGGTCAGTATCCTCGCGCAAGCTGAAGTCGGCTGGTTCCCAAGCACAGGCTGCTTCCGCACGATAAAGAGGTTTACTCGTTAAGATTTTCTGACTGGGAATGCAATAAGTGAGGCGGTCGTCGCCTCACTTATCCTTTTTTTTAGGAATTTTTAGGTTGATAATGATACCTAAACCCAACAACTCCCCCTCGGTTACTGGTTGTTGGGTTTTGTTTTTCAAACGCTACATCTCTCTAGAGTCCTAATAAAGCAAGTTGGGGGTAGCCCACCCTACGTTTACTAACTTCATTCCTTCGAGTCGCCTGATTGGGTGATGCCCTAAAGCCAAACGCGCCAATAATATAAGCTAAGCGATCGCGCTTATTTCAATATATCTGATCTGTGAAGATTCCTAAGTTATGTAAACTACATTGCTTCGATTGATTCCTTGTAGTACGATGTTACAAGCTCGATTGGAACATTCTTGAAAAGTATCAAAGGAGAAAAAACCATGAAGGATATTGTCGCGATTGAAACCAATAACCATCAAGACACAACACCCTAACCTCACAGATGTACGCAAATAATTTTCACAATTCCTCTGTGAGTGTAGCGGTCAGCATACGCACACCTAGAGGAAAATTAAATGAATTTAGAGGTATTAGGCTGGAATAGTTTTTTTGCCAAAAACTTCAATAGCTACTTGCAACAGGGATATACTGTTGGGCGAGTCGCTATAGAGCAGAAAAACACTTACCTTCTCTATACTGAATTTGGAGAGCAAAGAGCAGAAGTTACGGGGAAAATGCGCCACCAAGCCGGAGGACGCGCAGATTTCCCGGCGGTAGGAGATTGGGTAGTAATTAGCCCCATTAATGGCGAAGAAAGAGCACTAATCCATGAGATTTTGCCGCGCAAAAGTAAGTTTTCTCGGAAAACTGTAGGCGCAATCACAGATGAGCAAATCATTGGTACTAACATTGATACGGTATTTCTAGTTTCGGGATTGGATGGGGATTTCAATGTTAGAAGAATTGAACGCTATCTGATTTTAGTTTGGGAAAGTGGCGCTAATCCAGTCATCATTCTGAACAAAGCAGACTTGTGCGATCGAGTTGAGGAAAGACGAGTTGAAATAGAAGCGATCGCGCCCGGTGTAGAGATTATCATTCTGAGCGCGATCGCGCACCTTGGACTGGAAGCTTTAACCCCTTACCTTACCACTGGGCAAACTGTAGCCCTAATTGGTTCTTCTGGAGTGGGAAAATCCACGATTACGAATCAATTAGTAGGTGAAGACATTCAAGCTGTTCAATCAGTCCGCCTTGGAGATAGTCGCGGTCGTCACACCACAACACATCGAGAGTTAATCATCTTACCTTCTGGGGGTTTGCTGATAGATACTCCGGGAATGCGAGAAATACAAATATGGGCTGGAAATGAAGGTTTGCAGTCAACTTTTTCGGATATCGAAACTATAGCAAAGTTGTGTCGCTTCGGCGATTGTCAACATGAGAAAGAACCTGGATGTGCAGTGCAACAGGCGATTTTTGAGGGTACGCTTGATAAGCAACGTTTCTACAACTATCAAAAACTGGAACAAGAAGTTGCATATTTGAGCCGCAAACAGGATAAAAAGGCGCAATTAGTCGAGAAAGAGAAATGGAAAAAAATCCATAAAGCTTTGAGGAAAAATCCCAAGCGTTAATCATTGCTACCCATTTCTCTTCCGATGCGCTAGGAATACATATCTCACCCCCTTTTTAAGGGGGTATGAGGTATAGCATTACCAATAAAAATTAAACCTAGGAGCTTTTACTATGGATGTAAAATCACTTTTAGTAGCTGAAAATATTAGCTACGAATTTGCTTCAGGGAGAACTTTATTCAAGGAGATTAAAGTTGGGATTGCTAAAGGCGATCGCATTGCTCTGGTTGGTGCTAATGGGGTAGGCAAGTCAACATTTTTAAAAATCTTGGCTGGTGAAATCCAAGCCAGCTCTGGTTCGGTGATTAGTCACGCTGTTTATTACTTACCGCAAATTAGTACAATAAAACAGGAAATTAAAGAAAATACTGTTCTCAACTTTCTCAGTTCATTATCCGATGAATGGTGGGAAATCGGAGATATATTAGAGGCGACACTAGGCACCTCTATTGATATGTCTTTACCGATTGGAAGTTTAAGCGGTGGAGAAATAACTAAACTATTTCTGGCGATTGGTTTATCTAAACAGCCAAGTCTCTTATTGCTGGATGAACCCACTAATCACATGGATTTTCTAGCTTTAGAGACTTTGAAGAATTTCTTAACCGACTTTACCGGAGCTTTCGTAATAGTCTCTCACAAACCTTTTTTCTTAGACCAAGTTGTGAATACAACCTGGGAATTAACTCAATCGGGACTGAAGGTTTACGGCGGTAACTATTCTGCTTATAAAGCACAAAAAGAGACAGAAATACAGGTCGCCTTAAGGACACATGAAGTAGCAAAAAAAGAACTCCTACGTGTCAAAGAGGCAGCCTTAGAGGAACAAAAACGTGCTGCACGCTCAAGAAAAGAAGGACGCTTACAAGCTCACGATAGAAGTATGGGAAGGGCAGAAAGAGGTTTCTTTTCTGAGTTAGCATCCTCTGCTGCTGGAAGCGCTTCAAAAAAACATGAAGCAACCGTGGCTAAAGCAATGCAAAAATTTGAAGCTTCTAAAATTAAGACAAATAAGGTTACTCTGGTAAGTTTGGAGGAAGGAAGTAGTAAAAAGGGGCGAAATCTCATTGATATTCAAGGCGCGGAACTCAAAATTGGAAACCAACTTCTCCTCAAAAATATACAGCTTCATATTTCATCGGGAGAGCGGGTTACTGTTTCCGGAGCTAATGGTTCGGGTAAGTCAAGTTTGGTGAAAGCAATTCTGGGTATTAGAAATCAGAGTTCCCAACTTTTTCTTGAGGGGGGCGAAGTTTTAGTTTCAAAAGATATGCAAGTCGTATATCTCGACCAGAATTATGAGTTAGTAGATAGGGAAATGACAGTTTTAGAAAATATGCGGAAAGCTAATTCAAGTCTTGCCTATCAACTTTTACGGCAACAGTTAGGACATTTTCTGTTTTTCAATGATGAAGTCAATAAAAAGGCTAATTTGTTAAGTGGAGGTGAGTTAGCTAGACTAGCATTGGCTATGATAAGTATTTCATCAATTGATTTACTGGTTTTGGATGAACCGACGAACAATCTGGATTTAGAAACAGTTGCTCAGATTGTCGAAGCGTTATCGGAGTTTCAGGGGGCAATTTGCGTTATTTCCCATGACATCGATTTCTTGAGTAAGATTCAGATAACCAAAGCCTGGAGAATTAAAAATAAAACTTTGCAAGCTACAGCTTTTCTTCCCAATCAGCAAGAGCAATATTATCAAGAAATAATTGGTAATTTGTAAGATTAATTCTTCTTTGGGAAGAATTGGATTGCATCCCAGTAAAAGCACCTAGCGATTAGAAATCGCGGCTATACAAACTAAGTCCGCCTGCGCGGACTCAATGAACCAACCAAATTTGATGATTTAAGCTTTATGCTGCATCTCGGCGTAAGCAGCATAAACACCCTGAACGTTATACCAGTTAAGGAAAATTCGGGCAATTTCTAAAGCTAATTGGGGATTACCTCGGTCAATTAACCATTGTAGAAAGGGTGCCATTGTCTGTTCGTTAAGTCTACCGCCAAGAGAAAGTAGTCCCCAGAGGATGCGGTGCAGCAGAGTCATTTGAATCATCATTCGCACGTTCCAAGAAGGGTGTTTTTGATAAAACAAAACTCCCATGCGTCCCCGTTCAATTTCTCTACCAATCATGCCCTGAATTTGTTCTAAGGCAAAGGGTGGATGCCAGTGATAACCGACAGCTTCGGGGCATTTAATCAGTTTTAACCCTAGTTGTTTGAGCCTAACACCTAGTTCTAAATCTTCCCAGCCGTAGAGTTGAAAGCGGGTGTCGAAAAGTCCAGCTTGTTCCAACCAATGCTTTGCGATCGCTACATTTCCGGTAGCAAAGTAAGCGGCTGAAAAATCCGTAATTTTGTAAGGTTCAGAAGTCGGGTTCTCAAAGTTGTTGGTATTGATCACCCAACCATAGGTAAAGACGCGATCGCATCCTAACTTCTGCTGTCCCTGCACCAAAGCATTAGCGTGTGAGGTGAGAAAATGTTCAGTGACAACCAAATCGCTATCAATAAAAATGATAGTGTCACCTTGAGCCTGTTCTACTCCCAGATTACGGGCGGCGGCTGGCCCTTTGTGGTCTTGCGAGTGCGATCGCACATGAGGAAACTCAGCAGCGTGCGATTCTAGCCACTCCAGCGTCCCATCCGTCGAACCATCATCCACCAGCACAACTTCGTAGCCTGTAACTCGACTATAAGCGCCCAACTGCTGAGATTCTAGCGCTCTCAAGCACTTTTCCAAAATAGGTTTGCGATTGTAAGTTGGAATGACAACGCTAAAAAACACCGTTTCCCCTGGAATACAACTGTTTACAGTATCCCTCAAAGAAGAGGTAAGCCCATAATTGAATATGAATCTGTGATATTACTGACAAGAATGGACAAAGATTAGTTGCATAATAAGAACTCGTTGTTTTGCGGGATTGAGAGATAAATGGGTCGTGCTACTAAAGTGGTGCTGGCATATTCAGGTGGAGTCGATACCTCCGTCTGTATCCCATACCTTAAAGAGGAGTGGGGAGTAAAAGAAGTGATTACCCTGGCGGCGGATCTAGGACAGGGAGATGAACTAGATCCAATCCGGGAAAAAGCCTTAAAATCGGGTGCGAGTGAATCGCTAGTAATTGATGTAGTCGAGAGATTCGTCAAAGATTATGGATTTCCGGCGATTCAGGCGAATGCACTTTACGAAAATCGCTATCCCTTAGCGACTGCTTTGGCTCGTCCGTTGATTGCGAAAATATTAGTAGAAGCTGCGGAAAAATACGGTGCAGATGCGATCGCGCACGGTTGCACTGGCAAAGGTAACGATCAGGTGCGCTTTGACGTGTCGATTGGCGCACTTAATCCCCACCTCAAAATCTTAGCACCAGCAAGGGAATGGGGCATGAGCCGCGAGGAAACAATTGCCTACGGCGAACGCTTCGGGATTCCATCGCCAGTGAAAAAGTCTTCGCCTTACAGCCTTGACCGCAATTTGCTTGGCTTAGCAATTGAGGCTGGCCCTCTGGAAGATCCGTGGACGGAACCGCCGGAAGAAGTTTTTGCGCTCACCAAAGCGATCGCGGATACACCCAACGAGCCAGAATATGTTGAGATTGGTTTCGAGAAAGGCTTACCTACCACCATTAACGGCGAAAACCTCTCGCCAGTGGCTCTAATTACTAAACTCAACGAGCTAGCTGGAAACCACGGTGTCGGACGCATCGACATGATCGAAAACCGCCTTGTGGGTATCAAATCGCGGGAAGTCTACGAATCTCCCGCAATGCTGGTATTAATCCACGCGCACCGCGACTTAGAAAGCTTGACTCTGACCGCAGATGTCACCCGCTACAAGCGGGGCATTGAAGAAACTTACAGCCAGTTAGTCTATAACGGTCTGTGGTATAGTCCGCTAAAAGCCGCTCTGGATGCCTTCATCCAACAAACACAAGAGCGGGTAACAGGAACAGTACGGGTTAAACTCTTTAAAGGCAACGCGATGATTGTGGGACGCAACTCTGACAATTCTCTCTACAGCCATGACTTAGCTACCTATGGCGCTGAAGATCAGTTTGACCACAAGGCAGCTGAAGGGTTTATCTACGTTTGGGGATTGCCTACTCGCGTTTGGTCGCAGAAAGCGGATTAAAGTCTCTTCCAGTCTCGGACTGGAACTATCTATCGGCTCGTGCCGAATACATAGTTGAGGAAGGACTTTAAACTGAAAGTGAGGCATCACTTGAGGGAGAGCCTCTTGAATGCGTTCCCAGTCTCAGACTGGGAACGAGGATATTTTAACTTTTTTCAATTTCGCGTTTAGCTTCGCGTGCCTCTAACCAGAGGGGGACGACAATCCAGGCAATTACCGCCAGCAAAGCTACTATGCCAAATTGTGCTACCCACAAAACTAATTTTTCTAGGGGAATGATTCGCCCTGCGAAAAATGATAAAGTTACCATCACCGATGCCCACGCCGTTGCCCCGGCAATGTTATACATCATGAATTTGAGAAAGGGCATTTCGGCAACTCCAGCTAGGGGACTGGCAACAATCCGTAGCAGCGCTAAGAAACGACCGAGAAATACGGTTTTCCCGGCGTTTTCGCTAAACTGATTTTTAAATTCGGCGAGTTTCTCTTCGCGGATGCGGAAGATTCGCCCTACACTCACCAGTAAAGGCCAGCCGCCATATCTGCCAATCCAGTAGCCGCAGGTACCGCCTACGACTGCACCAGCGATCGCGCTACCTAGCACAAACCAGTAATTCAGTTCTTTACTACCTGCCAAAAACCCCCCAGCTAGAGTAATCGTTTCACCGGGTAGGGGAATTCCCAGGTTTTCAATCAAAATTCCCAAAAAAACTGCCCAATAACCGTATTGGTGAGCAATTTCTTGGACGTTTTCCAGCGATACAAAATCGAAGGACATTTAAGGTAACTTAATAAAGCTTCATCTATTAACTCATATTGACGCGATTCCGGGATAAGTGTCAATCAAAAAAACGACTTTTCCCTATAGGCGTTGCTTTCAGCCTGAAATTTTTGTAATTCTCTATACAAAGCGCTTTTACATCTGGCATACTCAACATAAAGCTGGATTGCTATGCCCAAATCGTCTGGTCTGCTGCCACCGCGACCGTTTGATTCTAGATACTGGCAAAGCTTTGAGAGTTTGGTTGCGCCAAGGGCAGCACTGCTTGACTTGAAGCTGTTAGCTTGATGCTCTAATGCTGCCATATCTCCTTTTGCTACAGCGATCGCGATCGCTCGCAGCTTTTTGGGAGCCTCCTCGACAAAAATATCAACTATACCCATCATAAACTCTAAAGCGCTTTCGCCTAATGACTCTCGCCATTTTTGCAACACTTTAGTATCAAGCGCTTCTCCATACTCGTTGTCTGAATCTGAGTTATCCCAGTCCATCTGGCAGTTACACGGGTCTTGTGCCAGGTTCTCAATAGTTTTTACGATTATGTCAGAGCGCATATTACTTTAATAATTCTCTGAAGTTTAGCTCTTAGTTCCAAACTACAGGGAATCGCTGTATAAATCGTCCGTTATTTCACCTAAAGCATTTCCGTAAATGGGGGTGGATTCGGTATAAATCTAAAGATTATTTTAATTATTTATGTATTATAAAATACAGATCACAGAATTTTCACTGAAAACATTCACCAAGTTCAACGCAACTTTATAAAACAGTGCGATCGCCTACTCTTGATCTGAGCGAAATTACTGAGAGTCAAAAACCCGGCAGTTATGCCAGGTTTTTTAGAGGACGGGCAATTTTTGACAAAGGCCCGTCAACAGCTAGGCGCGATTCGCCGTTCAAGAGCGATCGCTGTGTTGTTATCAGCTTATTTCAGGTTGGCACTAGCTCACCAGGACGCAACTTCGCCCATTTGCCAGTTTCCTGTTTAAAGCTGAGACAACCCACAACATCCCATTCCATTTCAATAAAATCGTCCATCGAACGGATATTCACGTTAATTGTGGGTTCAGTAGCCTCAAAATCAGGTGTTTCAGTCAGGTGAGGCACCTGATGCTGCGTTTCTACGGCATTGTAGGTGGTGCAGCGATCTACGTAATGGCAGTTAATACAAATACACATGGTGCAGCCTCCGAAGGCTTTTCTGTTAATCTAGCGCAGACAACACTTGATATTAATTACCGTCAGGGTTGATTTTTGTTGCATCAGTTTTTTGTTGGTTGCGCTTTGGCGTGGGAAAGTTGGAAAGTTTGAATGTAGGAAAGTTGTTAGAACCTTAATCGTTTCAACTTTCCCACTTTTCAACCCTTAAGGTGACTAATGACTAATTCCTCTGCCTTATCTCCCGAAACATGGCCTTTTAGCCTGGAATTGCTGGCTACTCCTGCTTATATGGTAGGTGGTGCCGTGCGGGATGCCTTGCTGGAACGTCGCCGCGAGTACCTGGATTTGGATTTTGTCCTACTCACCGATGCGGTAAAGACAGCGCGAAAAATTGCCAGTCGCTACAAGGCGGGTTTTGTGCTGTTGGATGCCTCTAGACAGATTGCCAGAGTCGTATTTGACCAAGCAACCGCTGATTTTGCTCAAGCTGAAGGAGCAAATTTAGAGACAGATTTACGGCGGCGGGATTATACGATGAATGCGATCGCTTACAATCCCCACACAAGCGAACTCATCGATCCCCTCAACGGCTATGCAGATTTGCAGCAAGGCATCATCCGCATGGTTTCCCCCAAAAATCTGCAAGATGACCCTTTACGGCTACTACGCGCTTACCGCCAAGCCGCCCAGCTGGGTTTTATCATTGAACCCGAAACCCTAACCGTAATTCGCCAATTAGCGCCCTTGCTAGGGCAAGTGTCATCAGAACGGGTGCAAGCAGAGTTAGCTTATCTCCTCAACACTCCTGACGGCACACCCTGGATGATTGCGGCTATTAAGGATGGTTTACTTCAAACTTGGTTTAAGAGTGCCTTTAGCCCCTCTTTTGAAGGGGAGTTGGGGGGATCAGCCGGCTGTAAAAAATTGACAGTTATTGAACCTTCGGCTGTTGTACTAGCCAAAACTTGGGCTGAGTTAGGAAACTTACTCTCCAAACCAGTAGGCGATACCTTAAAAACCTCTTGGTTGGGAATTGCAAAACTGGCAACTCTGCTGTCACCCATCCCGGAACAAGCCGAAGCTGAATTATTAAATTTAAAATACAGTCGCGCTGAAATTCGCGCCCTCACCACTGCAATTAAATACCTACCCCAATTGCAATCATCCCAGATGTCTTTACCAGAACAGTATTTTTTCTTTCGCGGAGTAGGGCAAGTCTTTCCGGCTTTGGCAGTGTTAGCTGTGGCATCTGGGACACCTGTAGCAGAGTTGGCACCCCTAATCAACCTCTACCTCACCCCTGATAATCAAGTTGCCCATCCTACGCCACTGGTCACGGGTACACAGTTAATGCAAACTTTCAACTTAAAAGCTGGGCCACAAGTTGGTAAAGTCCTCACGGCGCTGGGATTGGCACGCGCCGAAGGCAGAATATCCACCCCAGCAGAAGCCATAAAATTAGCTTCCCAATTACTTGAGGAGCCGTAATTTTTGGATTACTTGGATTACATTGATAAAACAAAATTAGGAGTTGGGTAAATGCGATCGCACTTTCCCAACTCCAGAAGACTTGTTGGGTTCTCAACCTTAACCCAACCTAACTATGTCTCAAAGCGACTTAGCCTTCTACCCACGAGTCAGATTTAGCAGTTCTTTAGGGGATGCCAGCAAGTCAACTGCTACGAAGAAAATTTTGCCTTGGGGATTTAGTAAGAAGCGCCACGCAATGTTCATCCCAACGCTAGCACCGAACCAAGGTGTTTCTACTGTGCCTGTTACTTTATGCTGCGTATAGCCATCTTCTATGCGCTCTGATACGCCCTTCTGTGGCATCATTTTGAGTCCCTGGCATTCTTCACGCATATATGCAGAAATTGCCTCATGACCGACAATCGGCTTCTGGAATGGCGGTTGCAATGCTCCGTTTTCAACAAATAAAGCCACAGCAGCTTCAAAGTCAAATGCGTTCATGTTCTGAATATAATTCAGCACCGTAGGCTCAGTGATGCCCTCGATTTTGACGTTAGCACGAGAAGCTAGCTCGGTTGGTGTCATCAGGGGATCTTCGGGTTTTGCGTAATCGTTAAGAGCAGGATCAAATCCCATGTTGACTACGGTATTACGCAAAACTGTGATTTGCTGACCCGGATCGAGTTTCTTAATGGTTTCTAGCACTGCTGAGGCTTCAGGTGTCATTTGATAGCCAGGAGGGATGGGAGCGACAATACCCTGTGCCATCAATTCTCCTAATTCATACCAAAAACCTAGTTTGGTGTTGACGCTGAAAGAAGAATAGGAGCGGCTGATGGGAGTGTCAGCACGGTTAGCAAGATCGTTCATGACTTGCGTTTGGGCGGCAGCAGGCATCTGCTTAATTTGGGCTAGTAAACCTTCCGCTAGTATCATGCGGGCGGCTCCTGTAGCGGCGCGAGTAATTGAAACACCCATTTCGGTGTAGGCAAACCAAAGTAATGCCAGTTGATCGTCAACGCTGAGCTTATCGAAGGCTTGCGTGGTAGCTGGAACAGCATTAGCTACCTGGGTAGTAGGGAAAATGCCTTGAGCTGTCTCGATCGTATACGTCATGGATGTATTTTTAGATTCGCCAAAAGTGTCAAACCAGAAGCCTCTGGTTTACGAATCTTTCTCTCCTGTAATAAACATATAACAAAAGTTTACATTTTTCAATAAAAGTTTACAAAAGGGGAGGCTGCGATCGCGCCATCAAGAACTTGCACCAATCGGCTTTCTTCAGGCGTGGGGTGAGGTTCATTACTGGATGTGATTGTCTCAGCACTAGAATTACGGCTGAAAAACTTGATTCACCCGCTTGCTTCACACGGCTTGCTCCAAGCCCTAGCATCCGAGAGCATCTGCTCAATCAAAGGTGCCTTTGCCTGGACGTAGCCCTCTCGATCTAGCCGGAATTGAACAGCCAGCTTGCGTTTCAAAGCTTCGTATTGCTTCGCCTTGTCTGGGTGGTGCTGGAGAAAATTGCGGAATAGAAGTTGGTTTTCCCAAACTTCATTTCCCAGCTTCACTAGATGAAGGTGGTGAGTGCGGGGCATTCCTTTACGAAAGAAGTGCCGCCCTGGAATACCCGCCTCACCTTGGTAGACATAGCCGAGTATTTCCAAAGCTTTGATGTCGGTGGGGCTTGGTGGTAACTCCTCCACGCCTACAAGAATATCGATAATCGGTTTAGCCGCCAATCCTGGTACTGAGGTACTGCCAATGTGTTGAATATCCAAGACAGCATCACCGAGGGCGTTGAGAATCTGGGACTTTTCCTGCTCAAATCGGATAGACCAATTAGCATCGTAATCCACTACTTGGATAGAATCTTCCATAGTTTTCAATTAACTCCTTACCCATCACTAACGGATTGTTGCTAGAGAGCATCCAAGAAACTTTCCCCTGGAAGACTTCGCATCTCCATCTGTTGATTTATCCTGACAGCAGCAGCTAATCCAGAATTCATTGCCCCTTCCACCAAGTTTCCGCCGCACCAATCGCCACAACAAACTAAAGGCAATAGTGTCTCAGCATCAAGGCAATCAAGATTCAAAGGATTACAGGGGAAAGCATAGCGCCAGCGGTGAATTTGCAACCATTCCGGGGAATCCAGTCTTGGAATTAGCAACTGTGCAGCACGGGATAACATCTGCTGTGCAGCTGAACTTAAATCTTGGGCATCTAAATAACCTTGGGCAAACTCCGCACTGCTTTGTAGAACAAAAATCGGCATTTCTGGATTTTGGCGTTTGCTGCTGTCTAAACCAATCCAGGCTAAATCAGAGTCATTTGAGATGTTACAAGCTTTCCAGGTTGGTAGAGGAAATTCCTGGGAATAACCAGCCATAACGCTAAGACTAGGGTAAAACTCCACAGACCGCAAAATATCCAGAAATGCTGATGATATAGTTTGGGTTAAAGATTCCAGCAACATCAAAGCTTGAGGCGTTGGAATTGCCACAACTACAGCTTTTGCTGTTAATTCGTCGGCTGTCTCCTCAAAAGTGAGATTCCAAGTTTTTTCCCCAGTGAGACTAAGCGCCTGCACTCGTTGGCTCAATCGCATCTCTAGATTAGCAGCTAAAAACTTAGCGATCGCAGTCATTCCAGCAGGTGCCACATAACGA
This sequence comes from Trichocoleus sp. FACHB-6, assembly GCF_014695815.1. Lineage (NCBI taxonomy): Bacteria > Bacillati > Cyanobacteriota > Cyanophyceae > Leptolyngbyales > Trichocoleusaceae > Trichocoleus > Trichocoleus sp. FACHB-6. The sequence continues at coordinate 18,591 of NZ_JACJOY010000025.1, read as the reverse complement.
GGATATCGCTTTGCTTCTATTAACTGAGACGGCGATCCAGTATCTAATTCGTAAACAGTATCCGTCCAAACTTGAAGAATGTTGCGATCGCATAAAACCCCGACAAACTTTTGCAACAACTCACCTTGTGGTTTTAAATAGCACGTACCATGATCTGCACAAGTACCCTGCAATCGGCGCGTCGCTACCCGTCCCCCAACACCACGAGATTTGTCAACCACAACTACTTTATATCCAGCTTGGTGCAACTGGTTCGCACAGGTAAGTCCCGCCATTCCAGCACCAATCACCGCTACATCAAACATAGCTTGTTACCCACAGCCTTAAGGTATATATGAGTAGAATAAGGGACAGCACCGCATCTGGGGTCTGGGAGGATTGCAAGTTGGACGAGCTGAGAGCCGCGCTGGAGTTAGCTACAGAAGAAGAATTACAGCACCTGACGGACATCTTGTTCCGTCGCAAATTTAATCCCTTAGATTACGTTCAGACACCTGAACCGATAGACATCCAAAGTCAAGATCGCGAAAGTTGGTTAGATGCTATCGAAGATAGATTTCGCTTTTTGGCAGCAGATGGAGTGACGGTATTGCGGGGACGCACTGGCGAAGTGACGTATCGCCAAGCGTTGATTCAGGTTTGTCGTTACCTGAAAATTCCCTACTCCGCAGAACTTTCAACTACAGATTTAGAGGCAGAAGTGTTTCTCAACCTGATGGGACGGGTGTGGAAACAACTGCCACGACAAGAACAAAGAGCAATGACTGTAAGAATACAGGGAAGTCTGGCAAATTCTGAACTTTCCGACCCGTTGCCAGTAAACTTGCAGCACGATCCTGTAGGTTTACTGGTCAAAGGCGGTAGCGCTTTGGCTGTCAGTTCGATTGTGCAGCCAATATTGCTGCAACAAATCGCCCGTCAGTTTGCGATTCAGTTTGCCAGCTATCAAGTTGCCAAAGAAACAGTTATTCAAGGTGGTGCGGTGGCGGCGGCACAGTTTCAGAATTATGTGGCGCTGCAAACAGCTAAGCGAGGTATGGCAATGAGTGCTGCCCGTTATGGTGCCCTCCGGAGTGTATTTGCCTTGGTGGGGCCTGTGATGTGGGGATGGTTTTTTGCCGATTTAGGCTGGAGAGCGATCGCTACTAACTATGGTCGCATTATCCCGATCATCTTTGCCCTAGCACAAATTCGCCTCACTCGCTCAGAGTGCTGGGAAATGGCGTAAAAGGTACTTATGCGATCGCCCTACCATCCTTAAAAAAGCAGGGTGGTTTCATACAACCCTTAGAAAATATCGAAATTTGCGACATTTTGTAGGGGCATGGCATTGCCATGCCCCTACTGCCAGCCAAAATCAACGTTAAAAAATTTTCTTTTAGTAAATGAAACCACTTTGCCAACCCTCCTTAAAAAAGGGGTAGCAAAAGAAAAAGCAAAAAGAAATGAGGAAAATTCTTTTGCCTTCTTCCCAACATCCTGACCCCAGCTTGCAGGCATCTTGGAACTATGCCCAGCTGGGGTTACTAATTTTTCCCTTCATTCCGATTCTGGGTGCCTTGGGAATATTCTTGGCATTGGTAGGCACCTGGAAGCAAAAGTATCGCACAATTATCCGTCGCCCCCTCAACTGGGGATTTGCTCTTTTGAGCGTAATCTTGATTATTTCAGCGGCTTTTGCTTTTAATCGCGCTGAAGCTTTTCTGGGATTAGCTAATTTATTCCCGTTTTTCCTCTTGTTTGCTGCTTACAGTCAACTGATCCAAACACCAAATCAGTTGCGGCGGCTAGCTTGGATTCTGGTTATTCCTTCAGTACCAGTAGTTATTCTAGGCTTCGGACAGATATTTTTAGGTTGGGCAACTCCAGCACAGTTGCAAGGTATCGTGGGTTGGGCGCTTGAACCTAAAGGCAATCCCCCCGGACGGATGGCTTCGGTGTTTATGTATGCCAATATCCTAGCGGCGTATTTGCAAATTGTTTTCATTCTGTCGCTAGGACTGTGGATTGAAGAAACTAAAAGGCAAAAGCACCTCACCCCCAGCCCCTCTCCCCAAGCCCAGAGGGGAGCCGGAGCCGAAGGCGGGGGAAGTCTCGTTAGGCCGCCTCACTTATCCTTTAGCTTTCTTAGGGATTGGGGGAGGCGGAGCCTCCAAGAATTGCATTCCCAGCCTCAGCATGGGAACGAAGGTAAAAAAAGGGATTCTTATTGGCTGCGCTGGGTGTTTTTGAGTGTGGCGGTAATTGGGAATGCGATCGCTCTCATCTTAACCAACTCCCGCAACGCTTGGGCAATTGTCATCGTCAGCTGTCTCGCCTTTGCGCTCTATCAGGGTTGGCGTTGGCTAATTGCCCTAGTCGCAGGTGTTGCTACTACCGTCCTCTGGGCAGCTTTTGGCCCTTCACCTGTGCGAGAATGGCTGCGAATCATTGTCCCAATTTACTTTTGGGAGCGACTCACCGACCAGCGTTATCCAGACCGACCAATAGCGTTGTTACGAACAACCCAATGGAAGTTTGCTTGGTCGATGACGCAGCAACGTCCCTGGACTGGTTGGGGGTTAAGAAATTTTACGCCTCTCTATGAGGCAAAAATGCAAATTTGGCTGGGACATCCCCACAGTTTGTTGTTAATGTTAACTGCTGAAACTGGCATCCCAGCAACAATTTTATTTTTTGGATTAGTCGGTTGGGTAATGGCTCAAGGTATCCTGTTATTAGCAAAGATGCACTTCACCGCTTCCCCACAAAATCAATTAATTATTTTTACTTATTTAGTTGCTTTTGGTTGCTGCACTTTATTTAACACTGTAGATGTAACCCTCTTTGATTTACGAGTAAATACTTTGGGTTGGTTGTTGTTAGCAGCAATTTGTGGAGTAGTTTATAAAAGGAAAGCGCTCGTTTATCATTTGAATTAGCTTTTTTAGCAAGTGTGGTAATTACTATAATTTTGAATATAGGGCTGAAAATACACGTAATTTTTCGGATGAATTACTAAATATTTTCTATTAATATCACTTCTATGGGGATGAGGTTAGGCGGGAGACTTGCACATTCCGGAAATATAGCAATCCTAAATGATTCGTGAAACCCTGTAGGGACAGATACTCGTTCACAACTTAAATAGGATTGCTATAGTGAGGATTTATTAACAAAATATCAAGGTAATATAGCGCAATCGTAACTCTTCTATCAACTTCTATCTTGCCCCCTAGAGCGCCTGTGCGGGAGGTTTAAAAGGTAGTCACAACTCAAATAGGATTGCTATAGCAGATGCAGGAAGTAATGAAAAAAAATTCTACTTTGGGGATGCTTGGAGTAATATTCGTTATCACAATGGCTGCGACAGGCTTGAGTGGGGTTGCTATCACAATAGCTTTAGCAACTATTAGCGGTTCCGCTGGAATGATGGGTGGTATAGCAGTTATTGGAATCACAGGATTAATTGCTGTTGCCTTAGCTAAATTTAGCATGGAGATAGTAAATCAAATTAAAACCCAACAATCCAAAGTAGCTGATTCTATTTGTAAGGTTACAGAGGAAGTTATAAAAGATTTAGAAAATGTGCCGGGAATGACTTTTGCTGACGAAAGAGATTTTAAGAAATCTAGACCTATATTTACTCTTAGAGATAAAACGGTTGTTAGAACTTGGAAAAACCCACTAGGAGTCGATCATATCTTTTTGGCAGACAATAATGGGAAGATAATTTATGGTGGTTTTGTAGGTTGGATTCATTCCGATGGTCTGAAAAAAGCCATCAATAAAATAAGAAAAAATTATACTTGATGTCTTGCGATCGCATCCCCTAACTCTTTACTTCATGCTGAGGGCAGTCGAGGCACAGGTGTCTTAGAATAATTGAAACCTATTCGTAACCAGGCAGAGTGGAGCTGCGGTGACTCATAACAGGGCAACTGCGAACAATGAAAGTCGAAGGATGCCATATCAAACAAACTTGGCAACCAGTCATTACGCCCTGCTGGGGCTGCATCCTTCAGCATCAGCAATCGAAATTCGCCGGGCTTATCGGGAACTCAGCAAGCGCTACCATCCCGATACAACAGATTTGCCAGCTAAAACGGCGACAGCTAAGTTCCAGCAGATCAACGAAGCCTACGCCACCCTCAGCAACCCAGAACGGCGACAGGCTTACGACATGAGAATTGGCTATTCCCGCATCAGCGTGATTCAGGCTCCGGGAAACTTAAACCGCCCAGTGTCACAGCCCAAACCAACTTATTCCTCATCAGCTTACCTCGATCCCACTGACCGCCCCTTATCTGCCGGGGAAATTTTTGCTTTGTTCATCTTGGGTGTAACATTTTTGGGATGCCTGCTGTTAGCGATCGCTATTGGTTTAACACGAGGAGACACGGCTTTCCAAGTTTCCGGGCAGAAAATTCCGCCGCAAGTGTTGCAGCAGATAAGCATTAATCAACAAGCTATAACTGAACCTATCGCATCCCAACTTGTAACTGCACAAATTCCTTTTCCCAAATCCCTTTTCCCAAATCCATATGACTCTTCCCGCTGCTGATACCCCCCTATACAACCATCCCCTCCCTGAGATCGAGCAGTGGCTTCAAGGGCTAGGATGTCAACAAGACCGTGCAGACCTACACTGTTGGCACATTGCTCGACCTTCGTGGAAAGCCGAATTGTTACTGGATGTGGAAGAACTAACCGTGCGTTATCTCCAAGCGGGTGAGGGTGGGCGCGATATCCTGCGCTCTTTCAAATACTCCCTCACTCGCCAAGATGTAGAAAACGCCGTTTTTTCTGGGCCTTAAAGAGTTTGTTTCTTTGCAGGTTGGAAAGTTGAAAGTTAGCAAGTTAACAAACTCACAGGAGCTTGAAACTTAGCAGCTTAACCCTTCAAACCTTCCCAAAACGGCGATCGCGTTGTTGATAGACACACAACGCCCGATGAAACTCCGTCCGGTCAAAATCAGGCCACAGCGTCTCTGTAATATAGAGTTCCGCATAAGCCATTTGCCACAGTAGGAAGTTCGAGACGCGCATTTCGCCACTGGTACGGATTAATAAGTCGGGATCGCCCACATTGGAAGTGTAGAGATGCTTTTCAAACAAAGCTTCATCAATTTGATCTGGCTGGAGCAAACCTTGCTGCACAGAGGTAGCGATCGCTCGACAAGCTTGCAAAATTTCCTCACGACCGCCATAATTCATTGCCACCGTAAATTGAATGCTGCGATTGTGCTGGGTTTCGGTCATTGAGCGCTCAATCTCAGCTTGAAGGCTTCGCGGTAATGCCCCTAGATTCCCCATAAAATTGATTTTCACATTTTCCTGCACCATCTCTCGCAGCTCTTGCCGCAAGACCCGATCGAACAGCGTCATCAAAAAATCAACTTCATCCAGCGGACGCCCCCAATTTTCCGTAGAAAAAGCATAAGCCGTCAGTGCTGGAATACCCCAATCCTTACAGCAGCGCAGCAATTCCTTAAGCGCATCGACTCCCCGCCGATGACCCATAATCCGGGGTAGACCCTGACGCTTTGCCCAGCGCCCATTTCCATCCATAATTACCGCTACGTGCTTTGGCAGGCGGGTTTCATCCAGGTCAGCAGGCAGATTTTGTAAGACAGTTGGTTTTGGAGTCATTTCTTGTCACGAGAAGCCGGAGATAGAAGACGGAGCAAGCGCAAAATCAGTGCCTTTCCCTTATCGCTAATCTGGCGTCCTAAACTGCGTAGACCTGGGGCGACGGCTCCCTCCTCGATTGACGGCGAGAAACGCGCTTCTAACAGTTCTTTCAGCTTACTGCTGGTGAGGGGACGATTTAGGCTCCCCCGCTCCGCTAAGGAAATGGAGCCTGTTTCTTCAGATACAACGACACACAGGCAATTTTCGACTCGCTCGGTAATTCCCATTGCCGCCCGGTGTCGCGTTCCCAGCTGGCGCGATGCCGTGCGCTCAGAAAGGGGCAGAATCACCCCAGCAGCCATAATACGGGAACCACTGATAAACACTGCACCGTCGTGCAATAGGGTAGATGTCTGAAAGATGGTTTGCAAGAGTTCTTTAGAAACTTCAGCATCCAGCTTGACACCCTGAACGGAAAAATCGCGCTCATCAATCGTCCCACTCGTTTCCAGAATCATCAAGGCACCAGTACGGTTTTGAGACAGTTCTTTAACCGCATCCACAATTTCATCAACCACACTATCAGCCTTAGGGACGGCTCGGCGGGAAGGTTGCAGCAACTGCACAATTTCTCCCCTGCCTAATTGTTCCAGAAAGCGCCGAAACTCTGACTGGAAGATCACAGCCATCGCCACAGCCGAGCCAACTACCAACTTTTCCAGCACAAAACTCAAAAGCACTAGCCCCAGTCGATTACTCACCGCTGAGGCCAACATTAAGACAATTAAACCCCGTACCATCCACAACGTGCGGCGCTCTCCAATAAACAGGAGTACCAGATACGTGAGGACTAGAACTAATACAATATCAAGGCTTTGAAGCACCAAGGCAGAAGTTCCGGCAGGGTCTTGACTAGGACCCGAATTCATTGAACTTTAATGGGATTTGCTGAAGTTTGCACCGATAGGTTAAAAGGCAAAAGGCAATTATAGCTACTCAACTTTAGTTATTTGTCAGAGTCTAAATCTAGTGTAACTGCGGTTACATCCTGCCAATCAGCTAAAATCTAATCGCTATTTTTATTTTTTCCTTTGCTTGCTTGAGTTTTTTAGCTCTACGGTTCGATTTTAGCTGACGCGCTTTTGAACGATTAAGTAGGTGAACATAATTAAACTAAACATAGCTGTTTTCTACCTAGTCCGGTATTGCTTCGGAATATATAGCGCTTCTCGGTTGAGTTAACTAAAATCAGGACTCACCCCCAACCCCTCCTGGAATAGGGTTGCGGGGCTAATTTCCCAGCCTCTCTCCGGAATCGCAGAGAAAGCAAAATAGCGATACGAGTGAGAACTGCTATAGTTTTCAGGGGATTTGCTGGGCTTTTGCCCAGCAAACATTTAATTAGGTTTACCCAATTAGCCAAAAACTGCCTAAAAGTCAATTCCCAAAAGCTAATCGGTCGGGTATGCAATCCTGCCGAATTAAATCTTGGTAGGTTTCCCGCTGTAGAATCAGGTTGGCTTCTCCCTGACCTACTAAAACTGCTGCCGGACGAGGCAATCGATTGTAATTAGATGCCATGCTGTAATTGTAGGCACCTGTATCCATGACTACCAAGATATCTCCAGGCTCAGTTTTAGGTAGAGCCGCTTCTTTAATGAGAATGTCTCCGGATTCGCAGTGTTTACCAGCAAGGGTGACTGTTTGGGTAATGGGTTCTGACATCCGGTTGGCAACTACCGTGCGATAAATTGATTGGTAGGTGATGGGACGCGGATTGTCAGACATACCCCCATCAACGGAGACGTAGGTGCGGATGTCTGGAACCACTTTTGTGGAACCTACGGTGTAAGCTGTGACGCAGGCGGAACCAATTAGCGATCGCCCTGGTTCACACAGTAACTTAGGTAAAGGTATTTGTTGAGCTTGGCACGCTTGGGTAATCCCATCGCTGACGGTTTTTACCCAGTCCTCAATACTGGGGGGATCGTCGGATTCGGTGTAACGAATTCCTAAGCCCCCGCCGATGTTTAACTCGGTGACTGGCAAACCTAACTTGGCAGCTTTCCCAAACCACTGCACGATGACACCAGCTAAATCTTCATGGGGTTGGAGTTCAAAGATTTGTGAACCGATGTGAGCATGTAACCCTATACAGTGTAGGTTTGGCTGCTGAGTGATAAAAGCAAATACTTCTTCTAGTTGATTAGGATCGAAGCCAAATTTACTGTCCAGGTGTCCGGTGCGGATATATTCGTGAGTGTGACACTCGATCCCAGGAGTAAACCGCAGCATGATGCGGATCGGGGCTGGGGACTGGGGTGAAGATTCTTGCTTGGTTCTCAGTCCGGCCAGAGTTTTCAATTCTAGCCAGTTGTCTACGACAATGGTGCAGCGAGATTCTACAGCCAGAGTCAGTTCTTCCACCGATTTATTGTTACCGTGGAAATAAATTTTGTCGGGACTGACACCAGCTTTTAGGGCGGTGTAGAGTTCGCACCCAGATACTACATCAATTCCCAAGCCTTCCGAACGAGCGATCGCGCAAACAGCTAGGCAACTCCATGCTTTAGAAGCATACAGCACCTGCGAAGACCCGGCATAATGACGCTTAAAACCATCCCGATACTGACGACAAGCTGTTCGCAGCGTTTCTTCGTCCAAAATATAAAGTGGCGAACCAAATTGCTGGACAAGTGTCGTTACATCACATCCGCCAATTTCCAGACAATCCTGACTGTTGACTTTAGATGTCAGGGGCAAAAGTTCCTGATTTGGCGAGGGAGTTTCCTGAGTTTCTGTCGGAGTCGGTAGATATTTACGTCCAGAATTTTGAACCCCGACATTTGGTGTCAATAACATGATCTGATATTTGTCCTTGCTTAACAGGCATCGAATGCGTCTTGTTTTTTAGTGTACAATTGTTAACTGTGAATTTTTTAGAACTTAAGCCGCTAACAGCAGAGCAGCTAAGTGCGGTAGTGGAGCTAGATAAACTTTGTTTTGGGGAACTGTGGACTCTAGATGGTTACAAGCGAGAGCTAGAAAGTCCTAATAGTGACTTGCTGATAATGGTCAGGGGTCAATCATCAGCGATCGCGCAAGAATTCTCTAGTTGTGAGTTCTCAGCTTCCAACAACCCCACCTTCCCACCTGACAATGTGGAAACTATAGTAGGATTGTGTTGCCTCTGGGCAATTTTAGAGGAGGCGCACATCACAATTTTGGCGGTTCATCCAGAGTACCGGGGTTTGGGATTGGGTCAGGCGATGCTTTACGCTTTACTCAAAAGTGCTTGGGAACGAGGGCTAGAATGGGCGACGCTAGAAGTGAGAACTTCTAATCAAGCAGCACGTTCTCTTTACGAGAAGTTTGGCTTTGAGGAAGTGGGCAGACGGCGACATTATTACAAAGATACTGGTGAAGATGCGCTAATTTTATGGCGCGGCGGTCTTCAGAAACCAGAATTTAAACAGACTTTAAGCGATTGGTACTTTACCGCCTCCCATCGCCTCGCCGCATCTGCCTTTACATTTTCAGTATTTTAACCTATTCCTAAAGGTTAAAAAATTCAAAGTTTCTAACCTTAGATAGTAGACTTCGCTAATCCCAACTAATTAGATAGGGAAACCGTAATAAATAAATTGTGAGATCGTTGATTATCTGTAAGGTAACAGCCTCACAAAAACCCTATGTTAGAATCACGTTACAGGCACGCAGCAGGGAAATAACAAGCCGCCATGTTTGAACGCTTCACAGAAAAAGCCATTAAAGTAATCATGTTGGCCCAGGAAGAAGCACGTCGCCTGGGACATAACTTCGTGGGTACGGAGCAGATCCTCCTGGGTCTAATTGGAGAAGGTACTGGTGTCGCCGCCAAAGTCCTGAAATCAATGGGGGTAAACCTCAAAGATGCCAGAATAGAGGTGGAAAAAATCATCGGTCGCGGTTCCGGCTTTGTGGCGGTAGAAATTCCGTTCACCCCCAGAGCCAAGCGCGTTTTAGAGTTATCTTTAGAAGAAGCTCGTCAGCTAGGGCATAACTACATTGGAACGGAACACCTGCTTCTGGGTCTAATCCGGGAAGGTGAAGGGGTGGCGGCGAGAGTTTTGGAAAACTTAGGCGTAGACCTCTCGAAGGTGCGGACGCAAGTAATTAGAATGTTGGGAGAGACGGCAGAAGTCGGCGCACCAACTTCAGGCGGACGCACGAAGACACCAACCTTAGATGAGTTTGGCTCCAATCTAACTCAAATGGCATCTGAGGGCAAGCTTGATCCAGTAGTTGGTCGGGCAAAGGAAATTGAACGGGTAATTCAGATTCTGGGACGCAGAACGAAGAATAACCCAGTATTGATTGGGGAACCAGGAGTCGGAAAAACTGCGATCGCAGAAGGTTTGGCATCACGAATCGCCAACAACGATATCCCCGATATTCTGGAAGATAAGCGCGTCGTCACTCTGGATATTGGTTTGCTGGTAGCAGGCACCAAGTACCGGGGTGAATTTGAAGAACGCTTAAAGAAAATCATGGATGAAATCCGCTCGGCGGGGAATGTAATTCTCGTGATTGACGAGGTACATACCTTGATTGGTGCGGGTGCAGCAGAAGGTGCCATCGACGCAGCAAACATTCTGAAACCCGCCTTGGCAAGAGGTGAATTGCAGTGCATCGGCGCAACGACGCTGGATGAATACCGCAAGCACATTGAGCGGGATGCAGCCTTAGAGCGGAGATTCCAACCAGTAATGGTAGGAGAGCCGACAGTTACCGAAACAATTGAAATTTTGTATGGTTTGCGCGAACGTTATGAGCAACACCACAAGCTGAAAATCTCCGATGAGGCAGTGGAAGCAGCTGCTAAACTTTCAGACCGTTACATCTCCGACCGTTACTTGCCAGACAAAGCAATTGACCTAATTGATGAAGCGGGTTCGCGAGTGCGCCTGATTAACTCGCAGCTTCCACCAGCTGCGAAGGAACTGGACAAAGAACTGCGTCAAGTTCTCAAAGACAAAGACGACGCAGTGCGGAGTCAGGACTTCGACCGAGCTGGGGAACTGCGCGATCGCGAAATGGAAATTAAAGCAGAAATCCGCGCGATCGCTAACGCGAAGAAAACCGAATCCACCACCCGCGATGACAGTGCCTCACCCGTCGTCACCGAAGAAGACATCGCCCAAATTGTAGCTTCTTGGACAGGAGTACCTGTGAACAAACTCACAGAATCTGAATCTGAGAAACTGCTACACATGGAAGATACCCTACACAACCGCCTTATCGGTCAAGAAGAGGCTGTCAAAGCGGTATCTCGCGCCATTCGTCGCGCACGGGTAGGACTGAAGAATCCCAACCGACCGATTGCCAGCTTTGTCTTCTCTGGCCCTACCGGAGTAGGTAAGACAGAATTAGCGAAATCTTTAGCAGCATACTTCTTCGGGTCAGAAGAAGCGATGATTCGCCTGGATATGTCGGAATACATGGAGCGACACACAGTTTCTAAACTGATTGGTTCGCCTCCAGGGTATGTCGGTTACAACGAAGGCGGACAGCTCACCGAAGCAGTGCGCCGTCGTCCATATACCGTGGTGCTATTCGATGAAATCGAGAAAGCACACCCAGATGTCTTCAATATGCTGTTGCAAATCTTGGAAGACGGTCGCCTGACTGATGCCAAGGGACGCACAGTGGACTTCAAGAACACCTTGCTGATTCTTACCTCCAACATCGGTTCTAAGGTGATAGAAAAAGGTGGCACAGGCTTAGGCTTCTTCGATACTCAAGAAAACGAAGCAGAGGCACAGTACACCCGGATTCGGTCACTGGTCAACGAGGAACTGAAGCAATACTTCCGTCCAGAGTTCCTGAACCGTCTCGACGAGATCATCGTCTTCCGCCAATTGACGAAGGACGAGGTGAAGGAAATCTCCGACATCATGCTCAAAGAGGTGGTAGGACGACTTGCGGAGCAGGGAATTATCTTGGAAGTTACCGAACGCTTCAAGGATCGCCTTGTGGAGGAGGGGTATAATCCCAGCTACGGTGCGCGTCCACTACGCCGAGCTATTATGCGCCTCTTGGAGGACAGTTTAGCCGAAGAAATCTTGAGCGGTCGGATTTCGGATGGCGACACGGCGATTGTCGATGTCGATGAAACCACCAAGGAAGTGAAAGTGGTGCAAGGAGAAAAGCGAGAGCTGTTACCCCAAGCCGCCGAATAAAAGCTCTTGAGTTATTAATTCAAGATTCATAGCTTTCACACTGGCTAAAAACTAAAAAGAAGGTAGAGAAACGATGGGTTCTCTACCTTCTTTTGTATGTCGCTTGCTTTCGTTAAAGTCCTGTATCATGTCCAAAGTTAGGAATTTCTAACTCATAACTCAAGACGCGATGTATCGCGTCTCTACAACTCTTAATTCTCCCGTGCCTTACCTCACCCGGATTCTGATTTATCCAATTAAATCGCTGGACGGTGTTGCTGTTACTAAGGCAACCGTTCTCAAAAGTGGTGCATTACAGCATGACCGAGAGTTTGCCATTGTTGACGAACATGGTAAATTTGTCAATGGCAAGCGGAACCCGAAAGTTCATTTACTACGAACATCATTTGATATTGACGCTAGTAGCGACACGATTAATCGCGTCTGCTTAGAAGTCCAGGGAACCAAGCTGGGAGGAGTTTTTCACCTCGAACGAGAATGTGCTGAACTAGAAGCTTGGTTGAGCGAGTATTTCGGCTTCAAGGTAAAATTGCTGCAAAACTCTCTTTTAGGCTTTCCAGATGATACTGATGCTTCTGGCCCAACGGTAATTAGCACTGCAACCCTGGAAACAGTTGCTTCCTGGTTTCCCGAACTAGAAAAAGGTGCGATTTCCCCTGTAGAGGAGATGCGCCGCCGCATCCGAGCTAATCTGGAAATTGGCGGCGTTCCCCAATTTTGGGAGGATGGACTGTTTGCAGAAGTTGGTATAAGAGTGCAGTTTCAAGTCAAAGATGTGCAGATGATGGGGGTGAATCCCTGTCAGCGTTGTGTGGTGCCAACACGAGACACCTTTACGGGAGAAGTTTATCCTAGCTTTCAAAAAATTTTCGTGAGTCAGCGCCAAGAAACTTTGCCTGATGGAGTAAATTTATCTCGCTTCAATCACTTTTTTCGGTTGAGCGTAAATACGCAGATACCAGAATCGGAAGCGGGTAAAATTTTACAGGTAGGAGATGAAGTTGAGATTTAAGAATAACTAATGGAAAAAAATTACCTTCTTCCCTATGAGTAACGAAAAAGACCAACAGCATCCTCTGTACAGTCGCGATCGCGCACTTCTTAACAACCTCTTAAACGGGGAAATTAATGATTATAACCTGGCAGAACTTGCAAGGCTACGCATTCGCTATTACGGCTTTCCTGGCGCAAGAGATATCCAACAAGACCTGGATAAAGTTCTTCAAGCGTGGAACTTAACCCAAGAAGAACTCTATGAAAAAACCCGTCAAATTCATTCTCGCGGTCTTGCTTATAAAAGTCGCGCTAAGCGACAAGATACAGAAGATTGGAGTTGATTGGTACGAGATAAGAGCAATTCCTTTATAGGTTGTGGCAAGTAGAGACGTTCTATAGAATGTTTCGGAAAAAGGAAATTTTACGATTCATAAAGGAATTGCATCTAACGTTCTCAGCTTGATGTCCGACCCCTACGCCAGCCCGTTGCGTGGTCAAGCTGTGAAGCTCGAAGGTAAGATAATTGGACGCGGTAATGCTGGGTATAAGTTTGGCAGCGATTTGCAACTTCAAGATCACACTGGTATAATTTACCTCCACTACACTTTGCGCTTTGGCCCGGTTGGTAACTTCTTGTTTGGTTGGACTCAAGCTGAGAACCAAATAGGAGCGCAAGTTACTGTTGTTGGCTGGTTCCGGCGCGGGATGGCTCCTTGGGTAGATTTGATTGTGATGGATACTAACAGAGGCTGGAGTGTAAATAGCTACCACCGTTTCTGGACACTGACTCTAGGTGTGGGAGCGATCGCTTTAGGTTTTGTATTTCCGTCACTGTTCTAAATCTTTCAACTTTTCACACTTCCACACCTTTAAGGCTGGGAAAGGGGCAATGAGCACTCATTGCCCCTTTGTTTTGGTAGCGAATAGAACCAGAAAAGCCACTTTTTTACAAAAAATTTCATCGCAAATTTATCCAAGTATGGCTTTAATTTAAAGAGTATATGAAGATACACACATTCAGCATTTTTACTGAAGACCTGAGAATCGAATCACCCTTAAGTTAGGAGATACAATCAGGAAGTGGTTAAAGACAATGAGTGCCGTATCAGACAAAGAATGGTTAGTTTGGAGAATGGCATCAGTAGCGATCGCTAAAAATGCAATAGCTTTGGAACAGCTATCAAATGAACTGATCTCGCAGTACACAGACTCAGAGTTAGCTGGTATCTGGCGACAAGCAAGGCTAGTGTTGACAGAAGAAGATGAGTGCTGGCTGGAAGATGAATTATATCGCATCCTCGTTGAGAACTCACAAGTAGCAGCTTAAAAGTTATAAGTCTTAAATTAATATATCAACATTAAAAACTCTCTTGGTTTTGCTTAGCTAGGTCAGCTTTTGCTTGTTGCCAAAGATTTTCTAACTCATCCAAAGTGTAATCTGAGAGAGGACGGTCTGCGATCGCGTCCATTTTTTTCAGCCGCCCGATAAATCGCTTATTTGTCCCATGTAAAGCTTCTGACGGGTCTAATTTATACCAACGAGCGAGATTAATTACAGTAAAAAGTAAATCTCCCAGTTCCGCCTGCTGATGAGCTGCGTCTTCCTGTTGCAATGCTTCGTCAAATTCTGCCAACTCTTCTTTGAACTTCGCCCAAACTCCTTCCACATTCTCCCATTCAAACCCAGCCGCCGCCGCTTTTTGGGATATCTTCATCGCAGCCATCAGCGGCGGGAGTGTGCGAGAATAGCGATCCAGTTTGTGAGTCAGTAACTGGGTTTCTTCAGGGGTTTCGCCTTTTTCAGCTGCCTTGATTTGCTGCCAATTCTCGTGAACTTCCTCAGCACTTTTGACTTCAACATCTCCAAACACATGAGGATGACGGCGAATCAACTTTTCGGTGATCCCAGCAGCCACCTCAGTTAAGCTAAATTGACCGGATTCGCTAGCAATTTGAGCTTGCAGTACCACCTGTAAAAGTAAATCTCCCAGTTCTTCTGCGATCGCATCCTTCTCACCACTACGAATTGCATCCACCACCTCATAAGCTTCCTCAATCACATAAGGAGTAAGTGTTTCGGGAGTTTGCGCTAAATCCCACGGACAACCACCCTGAGGCGATCGCAACTTTGCAACTACCTCCATCAACTGTTGCAGTGCGGACAATGCAGATTCAGAAGAATTAGACATAAATATCGGCTAATGGCTAATGGCTATTAACTCTTTTCTATCTTACCTTCCTTGTCCTTTGCGTCTTTGCGGTTCTTTTCTTACCTCTTGGCTTACGCTTAACTCGCTTAGGCATCAAAGCACCCACACCACCTTTTTGCAACCGCTTATAAGCAGAACCACCCCAATCGCTGAACGAGTGACTCATCGCACCCAATTCTAAACCTGCAAAAAGTGCCATCCATTCAGAAGGGTATTGAGACGATTGCAAAACCACATCCGCCACCACCTGCCAATTCCACGCCCTGCCCCAGACTAACTGCACAATAGCCGCAATCAGCAATGCTAGGAGAAACAACCAAAAGAAGAGGTATAGCGATCGCAACGTCGTCCCAATAATTAGCCCATGCGAAAAAACAGAGCGGTGGCGCAGACTTTTTTGGTAAGGTATCCAAATCCATCGCAACCAGCCCCAACGCTTATAAGGACGGGAGTTGAGATCCAAGTCTGGGCCAAACATCAGCCCACTGAATAAAAATCCCCCCGAAACGATTAAGGTCAGATTGCTACTGCGAGTCAACCCCAACGTCGCGCCCGCCACCATTGGCAAGCACCATAGAGTTATGCGATCGTGCGTTGCACCAGAAGGCATCAGGTGTAAATTTCTTCTTTTTGCAAACTATACACTTTTCAGAAAACATCTGCTATTATTGATTTTATTGTGTGAAATTGGGCGGTTAGCTCAGCGGTAGAGCGCCTGCCTTACAAGCAGGTGGCCACTGGTTCAAATCCAGTACCGCCCATTGATTTTGTCGATTAACACATTATTTGTCGTCGTTAACAGATTAATGTCGCTGTTAACAGATTAATGTCGCTTAGCGTCGTTCTTAACAAATTCGTGTCCTTAAATTAGTGCCGACAACCGTTAACAAATTAATGTCGTCAAGATGTAGTCACGCGAAATTAATTGTAAGGCAGGCGCTCCTTTCAACCCCCTCCTGAAATTTTTGACACTCTCTACAATTAGTATTCAAATTGCTGGCGCAACTCTATAACATTTTAACCCACCCCAAGGCGGGAGGGTTAATGAAACCATATCCAAAAGCAAGCGCCCTCTAAAGAGGGACTCCTTTCAACCCACCCCAAGGCGGGAGGGTTGATGAAACAAAACTATCGACATCTGCCCAAGAAACGGAGGGAATCTTTCAACCCACCCCAAGGCGGGAGGGTTGATGAAACATAACTGGCTCCGAGCCTTCTACAACCTTGACTAGCTTTCAACCCACCCCAAGGCGGGAGGGTTGATGAAACCGCGCCCGCTGAAACCCTTGTCTAAACAAGCTGACAAATACATTTTTGTCGGCTGATTTTAAATTGGTCATTTCAGCTCTTTCCCAAGGAGAAAGATTACTGCCGTGAACATCTAAAATCAAGACGGGACAAGAGTTTTAAACGTCTGACGGCTACTCAGGGATCTTGATCCCACTTTCAGCCGTCAAAAAAAAATTAGGGAGGGCTCCCCCGAAGGGGACGAGTTCGGAGCCACCACTGCGGTAATCCGCACCCTTATTAACAAGGATGAGTAATCTGCACCTTTGTTAACAAGGGCTAGGGCTTTGGGAAAATTTACCTTCTCCCTCAGCCTCACCTCATTTTGCTGGGAGCGCACCTTTCCTGTATACTATATACTCCAGTATTCATACACGGGAATTTCCCGACCTATGAAGAAGGTATTCATAGGGGCAGCATCATGGGCGGGTAGCTACCAGGGTTCAGAAAGTAGGACTGTCTTCCGACAGTCAAACAAACCCTAACTTAACGCTGTACAGAGGCAATAAGCATGTACAAGCGGCGCTATTAATCTCTTATTATATTTAGATTGTCAAGGTTCAGAATCGGTTGACCTAGCTAGCTGATACTTTACGGTTTTCACAAGCAGCTAGGACTAAATTCCTTGCTTTCTCTTGAGGAGTTTCCCCATCTGGTTGCCGTGCTTTTTCTGTGGCAATCCCAGCTCTTTGGGCTTTAACCTGAATACACTCAGCTAACCTGTTATAACTCCAACGGTGAATGCTGGCTCGATAATCCTGGGCGTAGCAATCTTGAAGCTCTTGATAGCCGGGAAATCTTTGTTCGGCTCTGGCTTTCACTTCACTCTCAGCCGCTTCCCGGATATTTCTCAAGTCAGGTAGGACAATACTGCTAGCTCGATACTGTGAAGCCACTTCCACAATCGCTTTTGCCAGCAACCTATCTACATACTCCCCTTGCCTCGATTCTCCAAAGTTACAAGGAGCACCATTTTTTTGAGCGTTGTGGTGTTCGTAGCTGTTGAGGCGTTGTTGCTCTCGCCTACGTTTGAGTTGCTCATACTGAGTCTTTTTCTTCTTAGTTTTCCCTTCCTTCATGGGCTTGCTTAGTAATTGCTTAACATCACGATATGCCAGAACTTCGCCAGTCTCGATGTTGACAACCGCAACCGTTGCCGGTTTAGTTCGTCCAAAGCTAACCCCAATGACAATTGAGGGATTGCCCTTGTAGCCTGCTTGACTGGGGCGGGAGAAGCCATCAAAGGTTTTGAGTAGCTTTAGAGAAGTTTCATGGGTTATCAGCTTGTTACTCCGACTGCCTTTTGCTTTCATACTGTCGATAATTCTTTGCGTTTTCGCAATTTTCTCGGCACGTACCTCTTCGGTTCCCTCCGCCGTCCACAAACGAGTTTCAACAGAGCAGTGAAGCAACAGTCGATGCACTTGCCAGGGTTCGCCTTTGCCTTCAACTTGTTGCCAAACTAATCGAGCAGAACGTAAAGTCAGCAATCCAGCAGGAACCTGCTCCTTGTTCTGGGTAAAAATTTTGTAGTCTTGAGCAAGGCGTTCAAACCAATGTAGTTGGCGCTGGTCGCAGAAGACCTCAAAGGTATGGTCACTGATGCCTTTGCCATTGAAGCTAACGCAGATGCGTTTGTGTTCATTTCTCGACCATCGCAAGTCCGTGTTGGTTTCGTAGGATATCGAGAAGGGAACTGGGCTTTGTTTTCTGGTAAGACTGGCTTGCACTTCTCTCAATTGTTCGTCATCAAGGATTAGTCCCTGTGCTTGTTCTAGGGCTTCTAGCCACTCTTGGTCAGATAAATTTCTTCCTTTAGGCAGCCGACTCTTGAGTTCCTCTTCGAGGCGTTCAATTTCAATTTCCTTCTTGCGCCGCCGCTGTTGATAAGCTTCGGGGTATTCTTCTACTTCACTAACCTGGCAGTTATTTTTCAATAAATAGGCGAGCGCACAGCGTTGTCGGGGGGCTTTAGCTTTGTCGTAGGCTTGGAAGAGGCTGTTGAATAAGGCTCTTGAATTGTCCTTGGGAGCTTGGTCTGGTTTTTCTTCTTGATTGCGCTCTAACTCAGCCTTCTTCTTTGTGAGGATTTTCGTGGCTTGAGTACGTAGCTTTTCTAAACTACAACCGCTTTCTTGTTCTAGTTCCAAACAGGGTAAGCTCATCTAATTTGGTATAAATTGTACTTGACAATAAATCTGGGGTCTGAGAAGTGAAAAAACAAGCAATGCGAGCGCCGGAAAATCTCCAGGAGTAGGCTGATA